>CAZWVK010000068.1:0-13207 GCA_964636785.1 uncultured Pseudobdellovibrionaceae bacterium
ATAATGTTAACAGGCTGAGATACGAAAACTAGATCTTCTAGTGGTCGAATAAAGGAGGAAGGTCAGAAGCTCCGATCATTAACACTAAACCAAACATGAGAAGAGCTAGTAGCGATATAAGGCTTTCAAATATTTTTATTGCCCTCATCGACTAGCTGAATCGCCTTGGTTCTTAATTTCTTTCCTATCGTTAGCTCTACGCACTTTCTTAGAGTAGGTCTTGGCCTCTTCTCTTTTGCCTCGATGACCACCGCTATTTTTTGCGCCGTTGTGCTCAGATTTTATACTTCTTTGATGTCCCATAAAATTCCTTTAAATTTAACTATGCAGCCGAGAGATCAAATTCAATTTTTTCATAATCAACAACGGGCATTTTTACGGAGCGATTATTGACCTTTGTCTCTTTGGTCTTGATCACGCCGTACTCTTCAAAAAAGCATATGATTTTGTTGAGGTTAGATTGGTCTTTACCAAGCATCTTGCTCAACTCATAAACAGATTTGGGCTTAAGATTTTGTATGGAAATCAATATATCGATGTTTTTGATAAACTTCTCAAAATCCTTTTTGTTATCAAAGGCAATTTCGTAATGAGCCCTTCCTCTTTTGCCCTTTTTGATGTCATTGTATGCCTTTTTAAAGTCTTCCAGGGCTTCAGAAGGCGTTTTTAGTGAAATAATTAGTTTTTTCATAGTTTGACTCCAAAGTGTTGGTAAATTGTCTTTTTAAAATCCTCAATCAAAGTGCCTACGTCGGAAAAATCGTAAGTAAATTCTTCTTCATCCAAATGATAGTGGTGCCCTTTGGGATGATGATTATCAAAAAGCACCTTCTCTCCGGTCTTTTTATTCAAAAAGATAAGAGAGTACTTAGCGCCATCAGGAAAACGCGGATCACCGTCAATGGAATATAGTCTCATCTCCATGACGAACTGTTTTTGCACATCTTCTTTGAAGTAATACTCAAGAGTTGCTTTTCCCATAGGCTATAAATGAATATAGCCCATATATAGGTCAAAATCAACCTATATATGAGCCATCGAGAAAGTTATATTGTAGTGTATTTCTGCGGGGACACTTATTGGACATTTAATATTTTAAATTCAAGTGATTTCAATGGCTTAGAGGTGACGGAATCACCACCTCCAGAATCATTCCGATATCTGATATCGGATATCTGATATCGGATATCCGAGCAACATCCGGCAGGCGCACGCCTGCGCTCGTTCGTAGTGGAGCGCCTCGGATCTGGGGTGTTTTTGTGCGAATGGTTGAGAGCCAAGCAAACTTCATTAGACTGGCGGCCCTACTTATTTCTTTTAAGTCTTCTTTGAATTTGGAGATAATGCTATTCGTTGTTTTTAAGACGCCACTGAAACTTTAAGTTTCAAATTATCGCGTCTCAACTGATCCTGAAGCACGACTTGAACCCAAACTTCTCTAGGATGACCTAATTTTTTAGCCCAAGCTGCAGCAGTCTTGGCAGAAGGAAGCCTCCTCCCTTTTTCAAAATCGCAAAGCTTTTGCTTGGAGATTCCAAGTTTCTCGGCCATTTCAACTTGGGAAAGCTCATCGTCCTCTCGTTGAATAAGTAAAAGATCGCCGAATGTAAGGCTGCCAAATTCTTTTTCCAAATCTTTTGAAGTGTATTTAGTATTCATGGGGTGTTATCTCCTCAACTCTGGCAATGTGGATTTCACCAGATTTTTCATATTTATAAATAACCCGCCAGGTCTTTCCCAGGCGAACGGATCTAAATCCTTTCCAGTCTCCTTTAAGTGGCTCATCATGAAGTCCTGGAATCTTTCGGGTTTCTAAAAGTCCTTGAGTTTCAACATATAAAATCCAGCGCTGAAGCCTCTTGATGATATCCTTTGGGACCTTTCGAAGCTGCTTAGATACTTTGGTGAGATCCACTTTATCCACGAAAACAATAATACCCCAAATCGGGGTACTTGTCTAGAGAAATATACCTGCTTAGATTTTCCTGGGGGACATTGTATATTATAAATATAAGTAATTCTAGTGACTTAGATGGAGCTGAATCGCCACCTCCATTCGCACAAAAACACCCTACCTCCTTCGTTGCTCTCACAGTCTCACTCGGCTTCGACGTGCAGGCGCACGCCTTCGCCAATAAATATTTTTCATTTCATCTGCGGACTGGAAAACCTATTGCGCTCTTATGAAGCAATGTTAGAAGAAGTCTTTCGCTCAACGAAAGGATGCTTATGAGAGCTCTTCTTTTATTTGCAATGTGTTTGTTTGCCTCAATAGTAACAAGCTCCGCTTCAGCAAGGGATTTTGGCACGGTAAAGCTCTTCAATAAAACGATTTATGATGGGAAGGGCCTTGGCTTTATTACACCAGAGCATGGCACAAGGGACCTGGTTTTTCATAGCGTCGACGTTCGAGCGGAAGATTTTGATGAGCTTGAGCATGGTTGTAAAGTCTCTTTTGACGTGGTCCTCAACTATGAAGGAAAAGCAACTGGTGCGACGGACGTCTCGATTGTCAGTTGTCCCGAGTACTGAAATATAAACTCTTGCGCACGCTGAAATCTTTTTTCTGACAAGAGTTTTTAAAGTGCCGAGTCCAGATTTTATTTTTTTCTAGACCAATTTCTGTTTTCTTAAATTCTGAAAATTGACTCGAATTCCGACTCCCGAAGATTATGTCTGAATAACAACGTAATCCCTCTGGAGGTATTTCTATGCGAATGCTCGCAGTCCTTTGTCTCAGTGTGTTCCTGGTGTCATGTTCGGATGAAAAAGATAAAGCTGATGGCGGATCTGAAGCTGCATTAGTCAACTTTCCAACGGTGAATTTGGCTTGTGAGGAGGCCGGCTGTGACGATAGTTTAGGCCATATTCTGCTTGGGACTTTTTTCCTGAACGCAAATGATGAGATAGCAGGTTATGGAACAATGGGATTGGATTGCGATAACGATGGGTGTTTCAAGAGCCCTATGGCACTAGCTTATTACTCCTACTCAGATGGGGTATTCACGCCTGTCACACAATTAAGAGAGGGAACTTATACGGTTGTCACTTTTCTAGTTCCATCTGCAGGTGCTCCAGCAGGATTACCTAGAACTGAGGCCTTTGTTGAATTCTTTTTCAATGAATCAGATTTTATGTGTTTAGCGGATGGCACGGATGGAAAGGTTGATGTCAAAGCTGATATGAACCAGGTTTTTATTGAAAACTGTTCGGCTCTGCCCCTAATGCCTAAGAACTAAAGAGAGTGGGACCTTTTAGGTCCCACCAATCTCCGAGTGCTCCGCTCCTTTAAATAATTTTCATATTTCCAAGCGACCATGAGATCAATTGCGAAAATCATCCGCAATGATTGAAAAAAGCACTCCTCTCATGAAAGGATGTTGGATTTTTTTATTAGCATCCTTTCTTTCTTCATCTTATAATTGAGAACGCCTCTGGTGTGAAAGAGGAATCCAATGTTTGAGCGAGTCACTCTGAAAGAGTTTTTTAATCAAGTCACAGAAGACGCGACGTCCATCCTATTCATCAAAGAAAAAGGCTGTAAACACTGTAAGGAAGCTGAGGCCATTCTAAATTCTATTCTGCTTGAATCCTCTCTTGAGAACATTCGAATCTTTGAATTGGATATCACGGAAGAGCCCAGTGTCGTCGCTGAACTCGCACTGGTGGGAGTTCCGGCTTTCTTAAGAGTGGATTCTCATGGGAGAAAACAAATCAAGGTGGGAGTTGACAGTAAGGCTGAGCTCACTCGATTCATTACGAGCTGAGCACTAAGTCTTAGCGTCTTGCGAACACACATGTTTTCAGTATACAACTAACCTGTGCATTCATAAACGAAGGGTTTAAAAAATTGAATTTTGAGCAGTATATCGACTCCGGTTTGGTGTCCACCGTCATAAATGTCGCACTTTTATTTGGTGGAGCGTGGGCTTTATTTTTTATTTTCCGAATTTATCTGGTTCGTTTACTAGCCCGATTAACAAAAAACTCAGATCGATTTTGGAGTGAGCTTTTATTTGATACGAAGTTTTTAACTCAAATTTCGTGGATCATTCCCATTCTTGCGGTTCACAAAGGAATTGAACTTTTACCGGATGTTGCACCAACGGTCGCTTTAGTTATTCATCGTGTTTCGATTGCAATTTTAGTACTGGTCGCATTGGCAGCATTTTCTCGACTGCTCACTCGTGCAAACGAGATTTACCTCAAATATCCTGTGTCAAGGAATCGCCCTATCAAGGGGTATTTACAGGTCATATTAATCATAAGCTACATCCTAGGGGCGATACTCATTGTATCAATCCTTCTAGATCGATCCCCTTTGGTGTTTATCAGCGGCCTTGGTGCCATGACCGCCATTTTACTTCTAGTTTTTCGGGATACTCTATTGTCGTTGGTCGCAGGCATTCAATTGACTTCAAATGATTTGATCCGAGTTGGTGATTGGATTGAGATGCCTCAGTTTGATGCGGATGGGGACGTCGTAGATATCGCGCTTCACACGGTGAAAGTGCAGAATTGGGATAAAACCATCACCGTGATTCCAACGCATAAGTTTTTGGAGCATTCCTTTAAAAACTGGCGGGGGATGACAGAGACTGGTGGTCGACGAATCAAGCGATCTATTTTCATTGATCTAAACTCGATTCGTTTTTTGACTGAAGATGAGATTGAACACTTCAAGAAGTTTGTTCATTTGAAAGATTATATTGAGCATAAGAGGATTGAGATCGAAGAGCATAATAAACGAGTGTATTCTCAGTACGGTGAATTTCCAATGAATGGAAGGGCGCTGACCAATGTGGGGACTTTTCGAGCCTATTTGACCAATTATTTGAGAAGCAATCCAAATATTCATAAAGATCTCACCTTTTTGGTTCGACAATTACAGCCTGGCCCGACAGGACTTCCGATTGAAATCTATGTTTTTTCAAACGATGTGAAGTGGGCAAACTATGAGGGGATTCAGGCCGATATTTTTGACCATGTTTTCGCAATTGCGAAAGAGTTCGGATTAAGGCTTTTCCAAAATCCGAGTGGAGAGGACTTTCGCTCTATCATCAAATAATATGCCTATGCGAACCTCAAGTTCGGATGGTTCGCGGATTGTTGGTAATTTTCTAGGCTGGATTTAAGAAAATCGCTTGCAAACTGAGCGCTCCAGTATTTCTGATCGGATTTTTTTAAAAATAAAAATTCAATGTTTGAAGATCTTAATGAGTCACCCTGTTTTACATAGCGGATGAATTTATTATTCTTCGGTAGATAAATGTAGAGGTCGGATGGCATTTGCATATTTTCAATGAGTTCATCCACTGTGATTTTTAACATTGAATGATCAAACTCGATGAACCTCTTGAAGTCCTTCGCATTCGTAGGCAGAAAGGCAATTGCGACTTCCTCGCCGTCAAGAAAGTCGAACTGACAATATTCCGACTCGGACTCCATCCATGATCTCAAATCCACATTCGTGATTGGTACAGTTACGATCTCACCCAAGTCGTATGGGCCAGTCGAATCATCCATAAGAGGCTTTATATGCTGAAGAAGGTCCTCTAAAAAGTGAGCTTCTGTATCTTTATTAAAGGCTCGAGCGGTTATGACATATCCACTAAACCGATCAGATGTGACCAGTACACAGGTGAGTTCCTTAACCGATCCGATCAGCATATGAGTTCGATCAGAAAGGTCTTCATGGTCTGACTTTTCATTTCGAATAAGATGAAGAAATGCATTTTGAAGTAATGTGTGAAACCGAGCTCTTATTTCCTCCGGTTTTCTGCGATGATTTATGATTCCGTTTAAGCAGCGATCAAATGAGGGACCACTGACCGGCGGATAGACACGAGGAAAGGTCTCAATAGAGTTAAGTTTTTGGATCGACTTTATTTCGCCATCCTCTGAAAAGAAAATAAGTTCTGACTTTGAATAGGTTCTATGAAGCTCCTGAATCACTGCAATCACTTGTGATTCAAACTGAACACTTACAAAAATAAAATCGAAATTATTCTTTAAAACATCTGGCAAGACCGATTTTAAACTTTGGGAGAGTCTCACATTCCAGCCACGGTGTTTTAAGTAGGTGAGGGCATTTTGAGATGAAAAAGGCGAATAAGATAACACAAGGACACGATTTGGCATCGATACCATTAACCCCCCTACAAAGACACTTATCCTGTAATTGCAAAGGCAGGGCCTGTTAAACTCTCGTAAAGCAGAGCCCCTGTATCTTCACTGTATAAGATCTTAAATTTGGCTAAATCTTATACAGCGCTAAACTACACTCTAGCGGCACGGACGCAGATACGTGTGACGACATGCCCTTGTATCTTTATACCTTGTTGAGGTTGTGCAAAAGCGTGGCCTTGCGCCCTCACAAGCCAATGTATTTGCGTGTCGAGCGCTCGAGCAAAAATCAGGATGAGCTCCGCGACAGGCTTTCGTGTTGGCATAACGAGTTGAGGAGCAATACCTCGGATGAGATCCGAAACAAGCAAGGGTTTCTGAATAGCGAGATGATGAACAGAAGCTAGGGTGGGAACCTTCACAAGCTAAAGTATTTGCATACCGAGATGAAGAACAGAACCTTGGGTGAGAGCAGCGACAAGCCCTGGTGTCAGCATATCGAGTAGAGCTGCAATCAGATGGTGTTGCTTCACATGACCTTAGCACTTCCTGATATACAGCTTCCGCGCGGCTGCGTGCTCGTTGTTCACAGGACTGGGCATACGAGTCTGCTGGAATTCCAAAATAAACGAAAATTAATAAAAAGACGGCTTTCATAGAAACTCCCTCAACTTATTTGGTTCAGAGGTGATGTTTTTGCACAATGTCCTGAATCAGGTCTAATGCTTTGATCATTTTCTTTAAAAAGGAGCTTTCGTGAGGGATAAAATGAAAATTAGGATGCTTTTCCCATACTTTTTTTAAAAGTTGATCAAGTTCGACCGCTTCTTTCAGGCTTTCGGTGCGGAATAGATTGCCGCCCTCAATTGAAATTCCACCTACGGCCGCTGTTTCGAAGAATATAACCGCGTCATACCTCTTATATTCCCGCTCTAGACTAGATCCAATTTCTTTAAAAAAATCTTCAGCTCCTTTAGGCCAGTAAACAGCGCTATCCAAAGTCCCGCGATCACAAAGTAATATTCGATCTGGGTAATTTGCGGTCTGAACATTCTCAAGATTCTTCTGAATGCTGTAAATCGTTTCCTGTGTGGCCATCTGTGCGAACTCCGTTTTGTAACGTGGGAACCCGCCTTCAAATAAAAGGGTTGCAGCTTCTGGCACAATGACGACGGAATCACCTATTTCTCTACGCAAAAGATCGGCCGCTGTTGTCTTTCCTGCGCCGGGGCCACCGGTTAGAACTATTCGACATGCATTTTTGGCTGTAAACATTTTTGACCTCAATTCGATCAGTCTTATTGTTCTCACTTGAATTGTCACTAGTAAATTGTCATTCTTATATCTTCCGGGAGAATGTAAGTGAAATCGACAATTCAATTCTTAGGCGCGGCAAAAACTGTAACGGGGAGTCGGACTCTACTTTCAGTAAACGGCAAGAAGATCTTAGTAGACTGCGGTTTATTTCAGGGGCCAAAGCGTATTCGAAATTTGAACTGGAACATATTTGAAAACGCGGAAGAGATTGATGCGGTTTTACTTACTCATGCGCATATTGATCACTCGGGATATTTACCCAAGTTAGTGAAGGAAGGATTTAACGGTCCTATTTATTCCACATTTGCGACGCGTGATCTGTGTGAAATCATGCTTCTTGATTCAGCTTACCTTCAAGAAGAGGATGCTAGTTTCGCAAATCGGACGAAGTATTCGAAGCACAGCCCGGCCCTACCTCTTTACGAAGTCGAAGATGCTGAGCGGGCGATTCGATTATTAACACCTATAAGGTCAAACGAATGGAATGAAATCTTTCCGGGGTTGAGTTTACGGCTGAGTCGATCGGGCCATATTCTTGGATCATCCTTCGTTCAAGTGATTTCCAATGAGAACTCAAAATCGAAAATAGTTACTTTCAGCGGAGATCTGGGCAATCAGCGTCAACGAGTAATAAAAGGTCCTGTATCATTGATCGAGACGGACGAACTTATTTTAGAAGGAACATATGGCGACCGTTTGCAATCCAGAGAGGATCCGTCGGTGGTACTTGCAAACTGTATCAATGAGGTCATTGAAAACAATGGAGTGCTTGTTATCCCGGCCTTTGCGGTCGGCCGTACGCAGGAGCTTTTATTTCTTATTCGGGAGCTTGAAGAGCAAGGAAGAATTTCTGAGATACCGGTCTTTTTAGATAGTCCAATGGCCAATGAAGTGACCGAGATCTATCTCCGCTATCCAGATGAGTTGAACTTTCATCAACGTGGAGCAAAGTTTCTTTCCCCGTTGTCATCAAAATATTTTAAGGCTGTCCGCTCTACGGACGAGTCAATGATGCTGTGTATGCGGAATGGACCAATGATTGTGATCTCAGCGGCGGGGATGCTCACCGGAGGACGAATTCTTCATCATCTCAAAGCAAGGTTGCCTTATGAGAATAACATAGTGCTTTTTGTAGGCTTTCAATCCGAAGAGACAAAAGGACGACTCCTTCAGAATGGTTTTCCGAAAATTCGAATTCACCATCAGGAAGTCGAAGTGAATGCCAAGATCGTTTCAATCGACGGCCTATCGGCTCATGCCGACACGGAAGATTTAATTCAGTGGGTCAAAAATATAGAAAAAGCGCCAAAACGCATCTTTTTAAATCACGGGGAGGAACCCGCGCTCAATGCCCTTAAATATCGATTAGAAGCCGAATTGGGGATACATACAGTCATTCCCTCAATGAATGAGGTATTTGAAATATAATTTCCATGAGAGTTAAATGGCCAATTCGTTATTTGAGACACCAAAATTCGAGCCAAAAATTCGTGCTGGAAAGGTGCAATCTTTTGGAATTCTATTTCTTTTCTTAATTCCAATACTCGCTCTTTTTGGTGTTTTCGGAAAAGGAGCTACGGCTCATCATCACCATGAGGATGGTCTCGAAGTGTTGATTGAGTATCCTGAGCGCGCTCGGGCAGGACGGGCAGAAGTCATCCGTGTCCAGATCATCAACACGTCCGAGTCCAAATTCGAGAATATTCAGGTTCATTTTGAGCCAAAGTCGATGGAAAGATTGATCGAAGCTCGCTTTCGTCCAGAGGCTAATGCGGATTTGATAATAGATCTTGAAAGCCTGCGTCCCGGCGAGGAAAAGAGCGGGTGAATTTAGATGAAATTCTAAGTGAAATTAGAACTCAAGGTTATGAGCGCTTCGATCAGATGAAGTGGATTGTACTTGAGCCGGATGGGAAAATAAGCTGCATTCCAAAGGAGCATACAGAAAAATGAAGAAGATATTTGTCCTGACTGTTTTATTAACACTTTGGAGCTCAGCCTCTTTCGCCGAGGAAGGAAAATTCGGGCTTGGTTTTGTGATCGGCGACCCAACGGCAGTGAGTGCCAAATACTTTCTCTCGGAAGATTCTGCAATTGATCTTCAAGGCTCTATCAGTGGGCGAGATTATTTTCTTTTATGGTCGGATTACTTATACTACTTCTCACCATCGAGTAAGGGGTTTGCAAGATTTGCGAATCGCTTCCACTCTTATGTCGGTATTGGTGCGCTTGGAGCTTTTGCGACTCGAAGTGATCACTCGCGCGGAAATTTTTTCGATAAGCGTGATGATGATTTTGCAATTGGTGCGAGAGTTCCATTCGGAGTGGAGTGGTTCTTTAAAAAAGTCCCACTGGGAATTGGTCTTGAAGTGGTGCCTACGGCAATCATTACACCCACCACCAAAGGAGTTCTAATGGGTGGACTCAGCCTACGATTTTATTTTTAATTATTTAAAACGATTGGCAAGGGCCTTGGCTTTTGCTTTATCACCAACAAAATAAGCAGCTTTTCTTTCATCAAGATCTTTGAGATCCACACAGATTAAGAAATCAAGAGTGTTGAACGACGGGTCAAAGCTCGCTTCAATAAATTTAGCACCCATAAGTCCTGGATAATGTTTCACCAGAGGTGGAATGCCTTTTCCCTTGCCCTCGAGCGATTCTATAAGCCCATCAAATTTTGACATGCGATCATATTGATTCAGAACCTGAGTTAAAGCTCCATTTGAGAGTGGAACTTCATTTGGAAAGAGGATCTCTGGTTTGAGGTGGGCCTTTAAGCCCAAAGAGTCGCCGTGATGATTCATAAAATACGCTTTGATCAAAGTTTTTGATAAATCGGAATAGGTCCCACTAAGGCTTACAGGTCCGCACATATATCTGTAAGACTCGTTCTGATAAAGATATTCTCCGATCGCTCCCCAAAGAAGCTGAAGGACTGGAGCGGATTCGTCATTTTGATATTTGGAAACAACAAAGGATCTTCCCATCTCAAGCATCCCGCCATCGAAGAATTGAAAAAAACTAGGCTGATAATTGAACTGAGAATGAGTGTACATTTTCGAAAAATCTTTTGTGCGGCGAGCCTCTTCAAACGATCCTAAGCGATAAGCTCCGACAATGTCGTTTTCTTCTTTGCTCCAGATCAAGAGATGATCATAGGCCAGGTCAAACTGGTCGGTATCTGAAGGTAAGCCAGAGCCCTCTCCAACTTCGCGGAAGGTTTTTTCTCTTAAAACGCCGAGGTGGTGAAGAAGATTTGGATCAAGGTCAGCGCCCTTAACTTTATAAGCCGTAAAGGCTTCTTTTTCCTTTAAAACCTGAAAGCTCCCATTGGCAACGGACGTATTGAGAATCTTGACCCGCTGGAACTTTGAAAGTTCATTGGCAATCGGCTGCAGATCTCGATCAGAATTGGATGAATCTGTCTCGGAGATGGATTCTTGCGCGGCAAGCGTCTGCACCTGATTTTTCAAGATCTCAGTCAGCGCTTTTGATTTTTCAAGCTTGGAAGCTTCGGCTTGCGACAGAAGTTTTATAAAGGGCTGTTCTTTTCCAATCAGAATAGGAACAGTCTTTCCTGACTTATTAAGAAGTTCTCTTGGAAGAAGTGCGACTCGAAGAATTTCACGAACACTTAAATTAAGCCTTGAAACCAGATGAAAGAGCACACTGTTCTTTCCTTCAAAGCGCACGGGCAGGGTGGATGCTCCGGATTCGAGAATAATCTTTGCGACGGAAGTTTGCCACTCAGCTTCCACAGTTGGTGAGTCAGCTCTGAGTCCATTTGAAGTTGCGACGACTCCGGATGGAAAGGTAATGAGCGCTCCACCTGCTTTCACGTGTTCTGTCGCTCTTTGAATCGCATTCCGATTGAGCAGAAATTTTTCTCTCTTTTCAGCTTTGGAGCCGGAGAGAATATGAACTGGAATGATGCGTTCACGAATATCTGGAATCTCTGCAAGAAGGGCGTTTCCTAAAACCATGTAATCATCACGCTGAGAAGAAACCAGGTGCGAAAGAGCAATGCCATCTAAGAAGCCATAAGGGTGATTGGCGACAATGACCAATGGCCTTCCCTTGGGCGGGATTTGGGAGAGATCTCCTTTTACATCCAATTGGATGTGAAGAGCATCCAATAGAACAGACCAGAATTTCTCAGGAGAGGTGATCTGAGCTCTGTTGGTTTCATAGATCTTTAAGAGCTTTGAAAGCCCGATCATATGCTCAACAAGCTTTTTACCCAAGGTGGTTAATGAAGTATCACCCGGACGAGTGAGCCGAAAAGCCGAAGGATCTGTGAGAAGATCATTACAGGTTGGCTTTTCAGCAGTAATTGCTGGGGTATAGATGAGCGTGGTGCCCAAAATGAGCACCAGCGCCAAAAATTGGCGTAAAGCAATCCAAGAAGACCTTAATAGGTGCAACAGAAGTTTCACAGCTTTAAGAATTGCCACTTTGATGCCAACTGAACCGCTGAAATTGGGATCTAAAAGTTGGTAAGGATCCATTTCGAACCATGAATATTTAGATTACTTTTCGGAGCCGTACATCCATGTACTCGACTTGCGGCATCCTGCCTCGTCGAGCGTCCTCAAAGTAATTTAAATATTCATAGTTCGAAATAAATCTCTTCATTCTTAGAGAGGTTTACATTACCTATTTTTAGAATCGATGTTTTCGGGTGGGAAATCAGAGTGATGGAAGTTTCGCCTGAAGTGAGAATGGGACTGAGAGTAGAAAGCAAACGAAGCTCGAAGTGTGAAGGCAGAGCGAAAACGGTCTTGCTACGGTGCTGAGAACTCCAAACCGGCTCAATAATCCAGTTGCCAAGCCAGATGGGGATTGATCAAATTGGAGTATGAAAATGCTTAACATAATAATTCTAGCAGCGTCTGTTGTCTTGGCTCTACCATACCCAGCATTTAGCAGCTCGCTGAGTGGAGCGCCGACGTTCACTCTCAATTCAGAGGACGGGCAAACAAGCATTCAATGCAAAGCGACCAGACGTCCCAGCGGTGGGCCGGATTGGATGGTGGAGTGTGGAGAGCAAAAGTTCGCCGTTCATCTTCTCGTCAATAAGTTTCCATCTAGAGAAGGGGGCATGAGGTATCAAATTCTTTACTGGGTTTTGGATTACAATTATCGACCGGATCCCAAATTCGCGGGCAGTCATCATGGAACGAATTTGAGTTTCCTTGTTAAAGATCCGGAAACACAAAAATCCATCCATATCGGCCAAATTGTTCAAACGGTTTGGACGCTGGATATTGAAGTGGCGCTTTAGATGAATGTCTTGGGCCAGTGGAGAAATTCCGTTTTTTCTATTGGGCTCTTAATTTGTCTCTTGTTTTTTGAATTTCATGGTTTTGCAAAACAGTCACAGAATTCGAGTGGAGTGACCTCAACGAGTGAACCGCCGGTTCTATTGGATCCTGAGCCTCAGTTAGAATCCCAATCAGAATCTGAACCATCGACTCCACCGCTCGAAGTCAAACTTCCTGAGCCATCCGATGATCTTGGGAAATCAAAACTCAGTCGTGCAAAGAACGATTACAGTGTAGACCTTCTTTTTTCACCACTCGATCTCTTGATCCCCTTTAAATATGGATTAACTCTTGCTTGGCAACAGGATCATAATACCTCTTATGAAATAGAATACATCCGTGGCTCCTTGGCTTTTCCAATTATCATTGATGATCTTGGAAAAATGCGCGATCAGCGGCTCTCGGTTTTTCGTCGCAGCTACTTCGATGCAAATAGT
>CAZWVK010000069.1:0-13128 GCA_964636785.1 uncultured Pseudobdellovibrionaceae bacterium
CCCCATTAAAACTTTTTCAAATAACGAACCTTAAAAAGGAGATGGGGATATGAAAGCTATTACTCTAGCATTTTTTGCAGCGGCCGCTTTGTCTTTCACTGCTGAAGCTAAAACTTCTGCCGGATGGTGTACAGAAGGAAACGAATATTTCATGCAAGATCGTCACGCTGGTGATGGTGATACTGGAAGAATGCAAACTTACGTCTGTAAGAACGGCCGTTTGGTTGTTAAGTCTGTTTCAAGTGTAACTCGTTGTGCGGAAGGCAAGCGCTCTTACCAAGCTGTTAACGTTCCAGGCGCGAACAGAAATAACGAAGTGTATGCAGCTGCAACTTGCATCCGTGGAAAATGGATCTTCGATAACGACGCTTACAACTACACTCCAACTAAAGGAACTGCGCGTTGTAAAGAAGGAACTATCGAATACGCTCAAAAAATCGGCCCAAATGGCAACCCATTTGCTAAAGATTTGATCTGCAAAAACGGAAAAATGGTTCCAATGAACTAAGTTTTAACCGCAGGGTTAAAGACTTGAAGGGCGAATCTCACTGGATTCGCCCTTTTACTTTCTACACGTTATTTTTACCTTTTTTCCAAAAGTCAAAAGACCTGGCCAGATCAAAAGAGCCACTTAATAATCCGCAAACACACTTTAAGGGGGAGCATGGGTTCAAATTTGAGTTCTCACAACGCCTTAAATTCATTGATCAAAGCTTTGATCCAAGAGTTAGGAATCTCACAAAAAGACCTCGGCAAATCAGTTGGAATGTCACCAAGCCATATCAGTCTTTTCCTCAATGGGAAATTAGACCTTCAGTCCAAAAAGTTTACGGAAATATTAAGTGTCTTAGGAATAGACCTGGAAAAAATTTTATCTGAGCACTTGAAACGCTTAAGCCCGCAAAAGACTCCTGAGCTTCAGAGCTCGTTGCGTTTAAATGTGAAGCTCGAGCATTTAAGCGAAGATCACCGCGCACCACTTTTAAAGATCATTGAGAGTTTAGCTGGATGATTCAAGTTGGAAGCGATTCTCATGATTTAAAGCGCAATGAATCTCCTGGAGAGATTAAAGAGCAGGTCTTGAAAGAGATCAAAAAAAGTTACGACTTGGCCGCACTTTGCTGTGTTCCATTGATTGAAACCAACTTTCATCGGATCTGTCAGATTGCAAGAAAGCTCGGTATCTCAGCCGAGAAAACACAGCATTATACGTCTCTGCTTTTTCGATCCGAAATATGGAAGCTCGATAATCACTTGGTCATTCCCAATTTCGACCCACTTGATCTTGGTGATATCTCTGTTGCCGAATACCTTGGAATGACCATTCATATTATTTCACGAATCAGTCACGATAAGCCCAGTCAGTTTGAAACCATGACACTGGCAACCAATCGTGAATTGATAAGTGACTTCAATAAAAAGGTTATTAAGGCTCTCAATGAACTGTACGAAAAGTCTCAGTGCCTCGAAAAAAGAAACTGCCTTTTTTCTTGGACACATGCGGGACTGATTGAATACGAAAAAACAACCAAAGAGAAAATAATAGAGGATGACGTATGAAAGCAATGATCGCTGGATTTCTCACACTGATCACATGTGCTTTAACAATCTCACCAGAGATGGCCTTTGCGGCTGGAGGTGTTGTTGGTGGTGGAAGCACTGGGGGCGGACTCTCCGCTCATAAATGTCCAGAAGGCCGACGGGCTTATTTCGAAGTTCACTCCGGTCACTCCTCGGCAGGTGCTCGGGCGGAATTTGCTTTAGCAACCTGTCTAAATGGAAAATACATATTTGATGATGATGCCTACAATTACCGCCCCACCAAGGGATTAGCACGCTGTAAAGAAGGCTATATTGAGTATGGCCGCAGAAGTGGTCACCGCGATGCCGCTAATGATTTCGATCAGATTTGCATTGATGGCCGAATGGTTCGCATGAATTAAAGAAAATCAGGATCCATCCCGGGACTCACACCGGGATGGATAAAAAAGCTAAGTCCATCTAGACCATAAATTGAGTCATATTGGCCGGCTTGGAATTCTTAAAGTTTTCTGCAACAAAATTCCAATTCACATTCTCCAAAAACTTTTCCAAAAAAGCTTTTCGAGCGTTGCGGTGATCAATATAATAGGCATGTTCCCAAACGTCCGCCACTAATAGTGGAATCTTGCTTTCACGCATTGGATTTCCGGCATTTGAAGTGTTCACGATATCCAACTCACCTTTGTTGTCTTTAACCAACCAGGTCCAACCAGAACCGAAGTTTGCTACACCCTTGTTCACAAATTCAGTTTTAAACTGATCAAGAGATCCAAACTTTTTCTCAATCGAAGACTTAAGGTCATTTTCGATAGCAGGTTTCTCAGGCGACATACAGTGCCAGAAAAAAGTGTGATTCCAGGATTGTCCAGCTTGATTAAACAATCCACCTTCTGTTTTCATAACCAACTCTTCAAGACTCGGCTCTCCACCAAAAGATGAGTCTTTTTCGAGCATCTCATTCATTTTATCGATATAGGCCTTATGATGCTTTCCGTGATGAAATTCGAATGTTTCTGCAGAAGATAATCCCTTCAAATCATTAGGTCCAAAAGGGAGCTCTGGGAGCTTGAATTTGCGCATAGGTTTGACTCCTTGTTTGTGAGATCGATTTAAACTCGCATTAAAGTACGAAAGCCACTGGATTTCAATGGTCACCGCTTGAGGCCAACGTATGATTACTCAGTGAGAGTGGAGTCAGATTCGACAGACGGATCCTCAGAACTTGGGCACTCGTAAATCTGCCTCAATCTGGCATTGAAGAACCCACCACCACGCTCAATATCCCAAGGAGGATAGCGATACAGCGTCGCAACCACACAGTTTCCCTTCTTAACAACCTGCCACTGCCGATCTTCTGCAGAAGAAGTGAACATAAAGCCATGGGTGTCTTTGATCAGAACAATATAACTCGTCGGCTCTCCATTGGAAGGCGGCGAAATCTCCATCTCCATAACCTCGCCCTTTACTGTTTTCGAAAAGAGCCAGGAATAATTGAAAATGAGGAATACAAAAGCTCCCAGAAAAAAAACCAAGATCAAAATAATTCGAAAAATGACCTTAAAATTTGTCATCAAGACTATATGAGCATTAAAAGAATTCCCCGCCCACTAAAAAAATTCCTTATGTCGCCTATTATCCCGGATCCCTTTTATTCCAAGAACTTAACGCTCTACGTCCTGTAAGAGTTTCAAGATGGATCCACACCTAGAAAATCTTTTACAACCCGTCCAGTTACACCCTACAACAAAGGCGGGGAAAAAACGGGGGGAATCAAATTGTCTAAATGCACACGTCCAGTCTTAGGCCTTATTGCTACATTGGCTCTTTCAATGACACTGAGCATGGGTTGCTCAGAAACGAACATCTCTCAATCCGCTGGTGGACCACAGAACCGAGAAAATGTCTTTTCAGATCGACCGATTGGGCTTTCTACCGAGATTTTGATGGTTCAGCTTTCGACACCAGCTCTCCTTGAGACCTCAATGTCTAATCAGGACATTCAAACTCTCCTTGCGGAGCAGGAGTCCTTTGAATACAAGCTGGCGCGGCTTTCGAATGAAATTCGCATCCTATATCGATATCGCTATTCACTGAACGGCTTCGCGCTCATCACTCCCGCGCGGCTGATTCCCGAAATTCAAAAACTTCTTGAGGTCAAATCCATCGAGGCCGCCACACCTTTTCAAAAGCCAATGGCTGAATTCAAATCTCTTCCGCTTGGCTCTGCTGAAAATCAAATCACTTCCGTTTCCTTTATCGGCGCCCAGGCGTTTCATGAACAAGGCATCACTGGAAAAGGAATTTCCGTCGGTGTGATCGACACTGGAATTGACTACACTCATAAGATGCTCGGTGGAAGCGGAGACCCCGAGGATTACAAAGCCATCGATCCAAATCTTCCAACTCCTCATTTTCCGAACGAAAAAGTTGTAGGTGGAATTGACCTTGTGGGATCTCGATTTTCGGGCCGCACAAATATTTATGAAGATAAAATTCCTCAGCCAGATTCAAATCCAATTGATGAAGCTGGACATGGGACCCATGTGGCGGGAACGGTTGCTGGTGTTGGAGATGGTGAAAACACCTATGATGGCGTAGCCCCAGATGCAAAGCTTCATGCTATCAAAGTGTTCGGGAAGGATGGCGGAACATTTGATGCCATTGTCATTGCTGGATTTGAATATGCTCTGGATCCCAATGGCGACTTCGATATTGATGATCGTTTGGATGTATTGAACCTCTCTTTGGGTGGCGGTTTTGGAACAAAGAAAATTCTATATTCCAAAGCGATCGACAATCTCACACGCTCAGGAATGATTGTTGTGGCCGCAGCCGGAAACTCTGGAAATGTTCCAAGTATTGTGGGCGCGCCTGCAACAGCTGAAGATGCCATCTCAGTTGCCGCTTCCATTGATGGGCGTGACCTGAACTGGAAATTCGCGACCGTAAAGTTCGATCTTCCAAACGGAGAGGCTGTGGTGAGCGAGTATGCTGAAGGACCAATCACTGTTCCGCTTAAGGATATCGATGCTTTAAAAGGAAAACTCGTTGATATAGGGCTTGCAGACCAGGAACTCAGTGAACAGAAAAAACAACAGCTCTCAGGCAACATTGCACTGATTCAAAGAGGCGTTGTGACTTTTATTGATAAGCTAAGACGTGCTGAAGCTGCCGGTGCCGTTGGAGCCATCGTTTATAATAATGAAGACGGAGCTCCAATTCCAATGGGCTCTGAAGCAGAAAGCGATAAAGTTTCAATTCCTGGAGTTATGGTTTCAAAAGCCGTTGGTGAGCAGGTTGCAAAAAGCTTAAACGTCGGTGATGTGATCGTTGATTTTAAGCATACGGAAGTGATTGAAAAACCGGAGTTGATTGATTCTATAACCGACTTCTCATCTCGCGGACCAAGAACGGATGACTACGGCTTTAAACCTGAGATTTCTGCTCCTGGTGAAAAAATTCTTTCTGCAGAAGTTGGCAAAGGAACTGGCGGTGCCCTTAGCAATGGAACGTCCATGGCTTCACCTCATGTGGCGGGAGCTGCCGCACTTTTAAGACAGTACCGTCCTGGCCTCAATTCCAAGGAGATCAAGGGCCTGATGGTCACGACTGCGAAAAAATTAAAAAATCCACAGACCAATGCTCCCTACCTGTTCACCGCTCAAGGTGCAGGCCGGGTTCAGTTGGATGTGATTGCGGATGCTGATTTTTTTGCAACACGCTCACTGTCTTTGGGTCTTATTGATGTTCCAACAACTCAAGAGATTGTAAAAACCGTGACCGTTAAAAACCTCTCTGCCCGAATTCAGCGCATTGAGAGCTCCTTTGAAGGAAATGGCCCGAAAGCAAAGCTTCCTGGTCAATTCAACTTGGGTCCTGGTGAGACAAAAGAGATTGAGGTTCAGTTTCAGATTCCGACCGGACAGGCACGAGGGCAGATCCAAACTCAAGAGCTCAATGGAGTTGTCACACTAAAGAGCCAATCCACACAGATTGAAATTCCAGTTATGGCTTTCCGTCGTCAGACATCTCATATTCTCCCTGCCGACTTTCTGGTTTCCGATGAGTTTGTCGGCAAAAGTCAGGACAAGCGCGCAAGTCTTACGTTAAAAAATGATGGAGAGTTCAAAGGAACAGCTCTTATCTTTAATTTGATTGATGTGGATCAGAAAAAATCTCCCGCTCAAGGACAAGAGTGGCGATCGGATTCTTGTGACTTGCAATCGGTTGGATACCGATGGATCTCAAAAGTCACTAATCGTGGATCCCTGCCTCATCTTCAGTTCGCATTTCAGCTTTATGAGGCACGCAACCAATTGAAGCACTGCGATTTCTCCATTCTAATAGATCACGATAAAGATGGCGAACCCGATCAAGAGATCGTTGGTGTCAGTGATCAAACCATTCATGGCTTTCAGGGTCAGGAATTTTTTGCTGCAGTTTTGGATTACAAAAAGGCGCAAAGCATTCGAAAAGATTATGAAATTGCATCGCTCCTTGGCGAGCAAGTTCAATTGGATTACCGCCCGGCTGTGGTCGGAGTGGGAGAGCTTCACTTCGCAACCGATTCAGGCCTTAGTGTTTTTGAAGTTCCAATCTCTTCACTCAAAGTGAATGAAGCTTCTGAATTTCAGGCCAAGATTGTAAGCATCAACAATCTCGGCGAAGCCGTTGAATCGGATGATTATCTCGCCGGCGATGAAACAAGCTGGAGAACTCTGACAACGGATCGTTTTAAAATGGGCTTTTGGGGCATGGAAGATGTGACATTGGAGCCCGGTGCCGAAAAAGAACTTTCCTTTATGAAAAGTCAGGGAAAAAGTGAGCTTGTGATTTACTCGCCTACAAATAAAAAAGAAATGGAAATGCAGGCTCTTAACTAGATACTGATCTTCAAATAGACTTGCCAGTTCTCAGGCACCTTCTCTCTTGGGAGTTGGTGCTTTGAGCCGGCCATTTCACTGGCTGGAAGATAGGTCGGCTGAATCGGCACTTTTAAAAGCCTTAAGTTCGCTTGCTCCAAGGACAACGCTCCCTTTTTATTATTGCAGGACGAGCAAGCCGTGACGACATTTGTCCAATCGTGACTTCCGCCACGGCAAAGCGGAATAACATGATCCAAGGTCAGCTTTTTTTCAGGAAAATTTTTATAACAGTATTGGCAGGTGTGGTTGTCTCTTAGGAAAATGTTCTTTCTGGAGAATTTGATGCCGAAGGAAAAGTAAGGTTTGAAATAGCGTTTGAATCTTAAGACGGCAGGCAGGGCAAATGTGATCGATGGGCTTCTCACCTCCACACTATGATATTCAAGAATTTCAACTTTTCCTTGAAACCAAAGTGTCACTGCTTTCTGCCAATCAATAACTCGAACAGGCTGATAACTGGCATTCAGCACCAAAGCTTGAGTGACTATGCCTTTTGGATTGAAGGTCACCCCCCTTTAATTCGATCTCTTATATAGGATCTCAAATAAGAATGCTTTAAATCAAGTCCAGGAACGGAATCCAGCCAGTGCGTCTCTAAATAAAACGTTCAATAAGAAAAAGAGGGACTCTCATCCCTCTTTTCTTATGGCTCCTATTTATTTTTCTTGTTTATAGATTTCGAAGTTTAGTTTGAAATTCTGTGATGGCCATTTTCACTTGGTTCGTCAAGAAGCCAACAATGATTCCAGCGCCAGGAAACAACCCTCCAGCAGATGCTGTGAGAACATCAATTCCTCGATTGACCATATCCAACTGTCCAGCCAGTTGCCCAAGACCAACTGAGAACTGACTTTCAGCTCGATCAATTTGCGCCATCATGAGGTTGATCTGATCAAGAATCAGTTTATGATCAGGACGTGATGGATCCAGTTTAGAAGCTTCGCTGGCAAGTTGCGCACGAACTTCGTTGAACTTTCCTTTCACTTCAGCAACCTTCACTACGATTTTATCTAAAACTTCACTGAGTTTTTCATAGATGATAAAGATACTTTCAGCTTGAACATCAGCGCTGCTGGATGATGAGAACATCAATGACCAAATCTTGATGCTTCCATCGGGATTGGAAAAACGAGAAAGAATTTCTTTCGCTTCTTCCATTGCTAATTCAGATTCCGCTACTGATTTTTCAACAGCAGCAATATCCACTTTGGATTCGAGATCCTCTGGCGTTTTTAACGGCGCAGTGTCCTCAACTCCTTTTTGCGCGAAGTCCGATTGCAGATTTCCTTGGCAGGCAACGTTCAGGAAGGAAATGGCAATAAGACCCACGATCAACTTTAACGTACTCTGTTTATTCATGGCTCCCCCATTCCTTAATTTAACTTTTCGCGTTCAAAGTTAAGTGAAGTGCAAGGGATGTACCCAGACTTGCGTCCGGGAGCGCCGCGCTATCAGCGCGGAAACTTAAAAAAGTTGATCAGGCCTTCGGTCCTGTAAATGAATTTAACTTTTTTCGAAAAACAATTCGTATCAAAAAAGCTACAAAGAGACCAAGAAGTGCCCCAAAGACGACATCGGTTGGGTAATGAACCCCCACATAGACTCGAGAAAAGGCAACAAGCGCCGCATATCCATAAAAAAAGTAGGATAATTGTGGAAACAAAAACGACAGTGCACTCGCTCCTGCAAATGAATTGGCCGCATGATTGGATGGGAAACTTCGCCCATGTGCCTCACCTACTTTTTTAACATTCGCTTTGAATGATTCACTTTGAAACGGACGCTCGCGATTGACGTTCGATTTGATAATCCGGTAACAGATGAGATCTGCCATGCCCACAGAAATAATAACGAACAAAACGGCTTTCCACGAGCTCTTACCAAACTTATAAATGCTGCCGAAAATCAAAGCCAAAATCATCAGAGCCGCGAACCATTTGATCTTATGTGCATCCGAAAAAAATAAGAACACTGGATCCAAGCTCGGGTGAGACAAACCCGAATTGATTTTCACAAACAACCATTGATCAAAATTCATTGCATAATTCCTTTGAGTCCGGTCTTCACTTCCATTGCAGAAATATCTCGCAAGCACAGCTGATAGTTTTCATTCACACATGGGCCTTGCCCATGCTTGCTGCACGGACGGCACCAAAGATGACGTTCCAAAACCAGGGTGGATGGCTTGGAAGGAAAGCCAAAAGGTGCAGGCCCCATCAATGCTATGCATGGATGATTCAGTTGTTCAGCCATATGCATCACTCCTGTGTCATTCGAAACCAGCGCCTGACTCAATGAGACCACAGCTGCAGACTCCATCAGTGAAAGTTTTCCCGCCAGATTTAAAACACGCGATGGGAATTCCTTATGAAGCTCCTCCAGGAAGATGTCTTCAGGCCCGCCGAGTAAGATGAACTTTTCATTTGGAAGAAGATCAATCAACCTCTTCCAATACTCAAGTGGCCATCTTTTAAGTTCATAGGCTGCCGAAGGAGCTAAAGCGATAAATTTTGACGAGAAAGCGGAAACGTATTCGTTCATGACTTTCTTTTGGATCTCAGAAGACAACTCCAGACTCACGCGTTTTGGAATGTGCGCGTTCACGTTCCACTTTTTCAATGGTCGTATTTGATCCATTTGTCCGGAGAAAGGCGGAGGAAAAAGATTGATTCGAAATTTAAAAAGTAAAAGTCTCTTCCAACGGTAGACAGGTCGCCTAAGGAATTTAAATCGTGGACTCAATAGACGAAGAAGGTGAACCAATACTCGAGAACGTAAATTATTATGAGAATCATAGATATGAGTGAACCCTTCCCTGCTCATATCCTTCGCCAGCTCATAGAGCATTCGAAGGCCGGACTTCTTATCGACCGTCCAGACTCTTGTCACACTCGATGAGCCCTCGAAAAAAGGAGTGAAGCGGCTCTGAGTTGCAATATGGATTTCACTGTCCGGGAACGATTCTTTGAGAACGTCCACGACACTCAAAGTCTGTAGGACATCTCCAATACTTGAGAAGCGAATGATTAATATTTTCTTCATACTTTAGCCCCGGACACCTTTGCGCTTATCCACTTATGCCCGTAAGATTCAAGTTCAACAAGGAGGAACATACCCGATGAAAGCACAAATTCTAATCACTGTCTTGCTTGCTTTGAGTTTAGGCGCATGTGGATCAAAAGACAAAAAGGCCGATGGTGAGGCTCAAACTGAAGTCGAAAGCACGACTGAAAAAGCAAAAGCCAAGGCCGAGGACGCTGTTAAATCCGCAAAAGCTGCTGCTGCAGGAGACATCACTTGCACTCTCGGCGGAGACACCCGAACGATCGCGGTGAAAACAGAAGGTGAAGGTTGCGAAGTGATCTACACAAAATTCAACGAACCCGCTTCCATTGCTTCTGGATCCAAAGGGTCAGAGCACTGCACAACGGTTGCAAACCGTGTCAGGGATAACTTGCAGAATGCAGGTTTCAAGTGCGAATAACGCGCGGCATTTGTGGATAAAATGGACTCGGTCGGGGCTTCTGTCAGGATTTTCTGAGGCCTCGACTTTTTCATTGGTTCCAGAATGGGGCTTCGCCAGACTAAATAGGTATGAAGCCTAAGTTTTCTCTTACATTAAGCTTTCTAATTCTTTTCGCATTTGCGGCCAATGCCGATCGCCTGACCAATAAGAATTTTTATTACTCCAAAGGATTTTATTCCGAAGTTGAAGACGGCTTAAAAAACGATAAATTAAAAAATGAACTCTTTCGGATCCTAACCTCGGGTCATATTGAAAATTCCAATGACTTTGATGAGCTCGTATCTGAGTGCGAGAAAAAAACCAATTGCTACCAACACTCAGCCGTCAGTTATGACCGCGCAAGGGAATATCTACTCGGTGAGCTCGACCTGATACAAAAAGGAAATGAGTATTTCTTAAGGGATGCTTACTGCCAAAAGATCTTTTCAAAGGAAGACTTTCGCAAAAACCAAGGCCCAGGTCCTGGGAAAATCCCAGATCATCGTGTTTTCAGTATCGAACACACCTGGCCGCAGAGCCGATTCTCTGATCGATTCCCCAACCACTTTCAAAAATCCGATATGCACATCCTCTTTGGAGTTTCTCAAAGTGCCAATAACTCGCGGGGCAATATTGAGTTCGCAGATGTACAGATCGATCAAAATGCGATCTGCAAACCGGTCCGTCGTGGCTGGGTGAGAGGGAACTCTGGCGAGGTTTATTTCGAACCTCCTGATGATCACAAAGGAAACGTTGCGCGTGCACTTTTTTACTTCTCTGTTCGCTATAAGCTTTCCATTTCAGAGATTGAAGAGGAAAGCCTTAGAAGGTGGCATCGACTAGACCCGGTCGATCAGGATGAGATTCAACGTCATGAGGGCATCTTCACCGTTCAAAAGGTAAGAAACCCATTTATAGATCATCCAGAACTTGTCGAGTTGATTTCAGACTTTTGATCCAGTGACTCATTGAAATTAATGATTCATGATAAAGATCTATGAGAACAGCCATTCTCCTCACTGGTGGTGGGGCCAGAGGTGCGTATCAGGCCGGAGCTCTGAGGGCTCTTTATGAAATTGCAGCTCAAGAAAAACGCACCGATATTTTTAAGAACTTAGTTGGCATTAGTGCGGGATCCATCAATGCTGCATATATTGCATCAAAGCTCGACGATCTGGATGCGGCGACAGAGAAAGCCTGTCATATGTGGAGAAATCTCGAAACCGATGATGTTTTCAAATCGGACACTTTTTCATTTGGTCGCACAGGGATCAAGCTACTGCGCACACTTTCTTTAGGTGGGTTCAGCTCGAAACTTCGATCTGAAAACCTGGGACTTTTAAATACCAAACCACTTGCTGGATTGATCGATGCAAATATTGACTTTAACCGTATCGAGCGCTTCGTCCACGACGGACAGCTTGAAGCTCTATGTGTTACCGCGACCGATTATGCCACATCCATTGGCGTAACATTTTTTTCCGGGCGCCAGAATATTACAGATTGGACAAGACACCTTCGCCAATCTTTAAGAACTCCAATCTTTCGCGATCACATTATGGCGTCCACTGCGATTCCACTTTTCTTTCCACCATGGCCTGTGCGCGGAAGATACTTTGGCGATGGATGCCTAAGGAATACAGCTCCCATTAGCCCAGCCATTCACGTCGGCGCCGAAAAAGTCATCGTCTTAGGGGTGCGCCGCATTCGCAAAGTGAATCTTTCAGATGAACATCTCACGCCAAGCTTGGGCCGAGTCTTGAGTGTGATGATCAGCTCCGTATTTATGGATGCCATCGAAAATGACATCGAACGAACTGAATTTGTAAATCGAATCATCAAAAACTACGGTGAGCCCACCGGTCAGCTGCGTCCTATTGAATTGTTCTATCAGACGCCCTCTGTTACCATCTCTGAAATTGCATCTGAATACTCCGATCGCTTGCCCCAGATGTTTCGATTTTTGATGGGCGGTCTTGGAAGTCCAAAAGAGTCTGCTGAGATCCTGAGCTACCTCACTTTTATCCCGAGCTACTGCACTCATCTTGTGGACCTAGGGTATGCCGATCTTATGGTTCGAAAAGATGCTCTTAAACAGTTTTTGCAGGATTAAGACATGGCCCCTTTGAGATATGGGCCAGATGGATTGGAAAATCATTTTATATGAACCGAATTCGCAAAGACCAAAACGTTATGAGCAATCGAATTGCAATCATAGATATTGGCTCCAATGCGATTCGCTGCCTTGTTGCTGAAGGCAAAAGTTTTGACCGTCATCAGATCTTATTTAAAGAGAGAGTTTCACTGCGGTTTGGAAAAGATGTTTTTCATTCTGGCAATATCCGTCCGGACTCACAGCTTAAATTAATCAAGATTCTCGTCGAATGGCGTTCGCTCTTTAGCAAGATGCGTGTGCAAAAGGTTCGCGCTGTTGCAACTGCGGCTTTGCGTGATTCAAAAAACGGTCGCGAACTTGCTCAAGAAATCAAGCAAGCATGCGGAATAAAAATTGAAATTATATCTGGAGTTGAAGAGGGCCAGATCCTCAGAGATATGGTTCATTATGGGCTTCCAAATTTTGCTCCAAAGTCTTTGTGTATGGACATCGGTGGTGGAAGCGTGGAATTTTCTTATCAGAACAAAGTGGAAAGCCTTCCCATTGGAGCGGTTCGCGTTTTAGAAAGTGTGACTTCCGTGGACGAGGAATCGATCCGTTTGTCTTTAAGACCTTATCTTTTGAAATTAAGAAACTCTTGGAATATTTCTTCGCATGAAAAAGCTCAGTTCATGATCGCAACGGGTGGCAATGCGAAAAGCCTAGCGCGCTTGGCAAAAAGATTAAGACTTTCAAAATCAAAAAAAGAATTTTCTCAAACTGCAATTCAAAAAACCATAGAGCGTTTGTTTTCGCTTTCTTTTAAAGAGCGTTGTGATCAGCTGAAGCTCAGTTCGGATCGTGCGGATGTGGTTCTACCTGCCGCTTGTCTTGTGGATGAAACCTGCCGAATATTTGAAATCTCACGGGTTTTTGCTCCTCAGGTGGGCCTCAAAGAGGGGCTATTACTTGACAGCTTTCTGAAGTCCAACCATTAATAGTAGGCTCAATTTCAAAACAAGGAGTCTCTATGTCGCAGCGGTTCGTCCCTGCCAATTTTC
>CAZWVK010000070.1:0-12982 GCA_964636785.1 uncultured Pseudobdellovibrionaceae bacterium
AAGGACGCTTAACCAAAGTGTCACACTCTTACCTCGAGCAGCCAACTCCCTTTAAGAATTCAAAACTCATTCTCAACTCATCCGGTTCTTCTGATACATTTCAAAAAGCCAGCGGTGAAGTGGTTGTTGGAAAAGGATCCTCTCTTTCAGCGATTTACAGCAATAATTGCATCATTGAAAATCAAGAGGATCGCACAGAGCGACTTTGGACTTTAATCGATCCTGACGGCACACTTGAGCCATTGGCAGAGTTGATCAATCAGGCTTATGATTTAGAGCTTGATCGTGATTATAGCACTCAGGAGCTTGAAGATCTTATTGCCAATGATTCATGTGTGATTGGTGTATCCTGGAATCAGCGCTACTCTGCTGAATCGACCACATTCAATGACCCGGAAGCTTACAAACAAGGTCATCTTGCGAGCATTCGCGCACTTGAAGCTTATAATAAAGCCTATGGCGGCAATTTGAATAATGCAGCTTCACTGACAACCCAAGTGAGAGTGGCAGTGATCGATTCGGGAGTCGACTGGCAGCACCCGGATCTACAAAGCAATTTCTGGGCGCACTCACTCGGATGGGGCTTTGATGCGACCACATATAATGCTGGCGGAGCTGTGAACTACAATCCCTTTGACGTCGCTCATAATGGCCACGGAACTCATATCGCAGGATTGATTGCCGGAGTTTCAAATAACTCACTTGGAATTATTGGCACGATGCCGGTGAATGCGCGGATCATGGCCATTAAGATTTTTAAACTCAATAGCTCCGATGAATTAGAGACCACTTCGACGTTTCTTTATAACGGACTTCAGTTTGCGCTCTTAAATGGAGCCGAAGTTCTAAATCTCAGTTTGATGGCCACAGGTGCAAGCTATGATGCTGTATTTGATACGGCGATCTCTGATGCTTTGGGAAGAGGGGTCGCGGTGGTGGGAGCCATGGGGAATGGTTCACCAGGAAAACTCGTGGATGGCTCGTCTTTGTCTGTGGTTCCGGCTATATTTTCAGTCCGAAAAGGTGTGATGGCTGTAGGCTCATTTGATTCAGCGACCAATCAGAAAAGTGATTTCAGTCATTATGGAACGACTTACGCAGAAATTTCTGCTCCGGGTGCCGAGCAAGGAACGGGACAAGGTATTTACTCAACACTCCCTAGTCATTTGGGAAGCTATGGACGCCTTGCTGGAACATCGCAGTCTACAGCTATAGTCTCCGGAGCTTCGGCCCTCACGATCGCATTGATTAAAAAAGCCTATGGGAACTCACCATCTCCTGCAGAAGTCGAACGTCTTATTCTGGCTTCGGCAAAAAAGAATTCTGGGCTTTCCTCTTACTTCAAGGATGGCAATCAACTCGATTTAGCGAGCTTGATTGATAAAATTCATGCGGACTATCCAAATACAAAATTGGATATCGACACCGAGCCTATTCCCTGCCCATAGTCCATTTCAGGCTCTGTGAGGCATTGATTTGAATTTGGATTTCATGTGGCTCTAAGTCTTCTAGATGAGCGTAAATCCACTCAGGAAGCTCATTAAAATCTTTTAATTGAAGATGTTTGCTTTCACTTAAGTGAGAGTGATCAATCAGTTTGAGCACCTTGTTAAATCTGTTTTCAATCTCAGTGGCCCAATATCCATTCGCAAGAGCAAAAGTCGCAGTAATTTGCAAATTCTCGCCGTACTCGAAATCACTTCTTCTGAGGGATGTGGAAACCAGTCCCACTAGTCGGATTTTCATTCGTGCAAGCTATCACAAATATTGACGCTTTGGCATTTGAGACGGCACAATATTTCAATGTTTAAGTCCTATTTTCTTGTTTTGAGCGTTGTATTTTGGTCCTCAGGAATTCCATTTGATTTCGCATTTGCAAAAAGTGAAAAATCCAAGGAAAGCGTGCAGGTCGAAAGTCTGGAAGATCAGTGTTTTCGTGAGCTCTCTGCTTTTAAGGGCCCTGTCGATCTGAAGGCGCTGCGCTCGGCATGCGCCAAAGTTCAGATTGGAAAAGACTGCCGAAGCGTTCGTGAGCACCCTATTTATCACTATGACAAAATAGGAACTCAAGAGCGTCCTCAACGAATCTTAGCCAAATCCTTGATTCATGGAGATGAAATTCCTTCCGGCACAGTGGCGCGCGCATGGATGGCTCGTCTTGAAAAAATAAGTCCAAGAAACACCTGGCGTGTGATTCCCATAGCTAATCCCGATGGGTTTGCCGATAAAACCAGATATAATTCTCGTGGTGTGGATTTGAATCGGAACTTCCCGACGGATGATTGGGAAGGGCAGGCCATTCGCTATTGGAAAGAGAGACAGAAGTCAGATAAGCGCAGATATCCTGGTGAAGGCCCAGCCAGTGAGCCGGAGACCAAGTGTTTAGTGAACCATTTTGAAGAATTCAAACCGGATTTTATAATTTCCATTCACACCCCTCTTGGAGTTCTTGATTTTGACGGACCGAAATTAAAGAATCCGCCACACTTCTCTCCCCTTCCATGGATCTCTCTTGGAAACTTTCCCGGAAGCCTGGGGCGTTATATGTGGAAAGATCAAAATGTTCCTGTATTAACCATTGAACTCAAAGGTGAAAAGGATTTGAAAACACTTGAGGAGTTTGACCGCCTCCAAGATATTTCAGGTACCGTTGCGATTCAATGGGATAAGCTGCGCTCAAAGTCTAAAGACTAACTTCGAATGAAACTTGTCACATTCGAATGAGAAAGCTTTTGTCGACCTTTTAGAAATTCAATCTCAATGAGAAAACATAGGCCACTCACTTTGGCTCCAGCTTCTTCGCACAATCGAGCGGCTGCCTGAGCGGTTCCTCCAGTGGCAAGGACATCGTCAACTATGAAAACACTCTCACCCTTGGTGATGGACGACTTATGAAGCTCAAGTGAGTCTTGCCCATACTCCAACTGATAGGTCCCAGAGAAGGTCTCACGTGGAAGCTTTCCCGGCTTTCGACAAAGAACAAGGCCTCGTCCGCTCGCATACGCAAGCGCTGCTCCTAAAATAAAGCCACGCGATTCAATACTCACAATTTTTGTGACTTCGCTAGGGATCACTTTCACCATCTCATCAATCAACTGCTTCAGTGCCGCTGGCGACTCTAAAAGTGGTGTTATATCTTTAAAAACAATTCCCTCTCTCGGGAAATTGGGAACATCAACGACGAACTCTCTGAAATCGCCTTTTTTCATTACTGAGCCGTCCCTTTCCAAATTTCAAACCCCACATTGAGAGCCTTTTCTTGATTTGCAGCGCTGATCTCATAGACGTTATACACACCCGTAGGCGCTCCACAGACTTGAATTCGCATCATCCCATCGTTTTGTTTGAACTGTCGAAAGATTTCAATTGCGCCCAGGTCTCTGGCCATGATGTCCAAAGGAATTCCCGA
Source organism: uncultured Pseudobdellovibrionaceae bacterium (assembly GCA_964636785.1). Classification (GTDB taxonomy): domain Bacteria; phylum Bdellovibrionota; class Bdellovibrionia; order Bdellovibrionales; family UBA1609; genus UBA6776. The sequence continues at coordinate 3,410 of CAZWVK010000070.1, forward strand.
AGCGGCTTCACACTGACGGCTACCATCCGCTTTTGCGACTAGGATCTTTTCCAGACCCTGCTCTTTTTGAAGTTCGGCCATACTTGCACCTTCCTTCTTCACACGACAATGTTGATTTGCACAGCCAACCAATAGAAAAATCAAAAATGGTCCAATGAGAATTTTTAAGATTTGATTACCCATACTTAAAGTCCTTGTTGCCATGGCCACAATGTTTGATGTCTTGCCCATTTGTAGCGAAGTCCGTAAAGATTCGCTCCACCTGACATAAAATAAACTTCACTGGTCTCTGCGTCCACAGTGGCTTTTGAATTTACTCCCATGCCCGGATCAAATCTCTTAATAATACTTCCTTTTAAGGGATCCAGAAAAACAAGCCCACCGGCATACTCACCTACAATCAAAAGTCCTTGGGTGTAAGTTGGGCTGGTGGCCAGATTTCCTTTCAGTTGAGTTTCCCAAAATATTTTTCCTGAATTTCGATCTGCAGCGATCACTTTTCCTGAAGTGGTCGAAAAAAAGAGGGCTCGCCCTGAAGTTTCAATCTCTTCATATCCCCCTTCATCAATCTTCCATTGAATTTGCCCAGTTTCTTTATTGAGGGAGTAAAGGCCGCCATCATAGCTGCTTACTATAATGTCTTTACCTAGAATGATCGGACTCGCATCCACATCCCGAAAGCGGCGAGCTCCAGGGTTTAGATTGGACTCCCAAATCAACTGACCAGAGGTTTTAGACAATGCAACCAAATAGCCATCTGAAAAACCAAAATAAACCTTCTCTTCATCAACGGCTGGACGGCTGCCACCTCGAACAGAGAGATTGGATCTTTCCTGTCTATCATAAACCCAAATCAGCTGACCGGTTTCGTTATTCATGGCACGAGCCACATTGTTTCCGGATAAAACGTATACCACGTCCGTTTCAACTGTCGGCTCACTGATCCCTTCTGCTTTTAAAGATGCGCTCCAAATCACTTTTCCTGACTCCGCATCCATACTGTAAAACTGGCCATCACCAGCCCCAAAGAAAAGCTTTCCGCGATGAAGACTTGCCCCGCCTTCCACCCCATCTTGAACAGTGAAATTCCATTTCTCTTGTCCGCTGATCCGGTCAAAAGCTTTGATTCCATCAATTCCATTACCAGCAATCACGAGATTCTTAAAAAGGATGGGTTGAAAACGATGAATTCTTCGTCCTTTTAAGTATTCCGAATTTAAAGTGTCTCTTACAAAGGGCTTTTCAATAATAAACTGGTTGGGAGCGGATCCTTTTTGAAGTTTCGCGCAGGATGGAAGAAGTAAGATACTAAAAGATAATAAAGTGCAGTTGAGTATGAATTTAAATTTCATGAATTACGTATTACCTGCTCCATCGTCTAAGAGGTCCAAATGAATTAAGAGCCGATCCGCAACTTTCTTTGCCGCAGAGTCTGGAAACTCCACAGTCACTCTGCGATAAAATGCACGAGCGCCATCAAGATCTCCTTCTTTCTCCGCGAGAGCTCCAAGCTTAATCAATGCGGATGGGTGGAATTCCTTTTGTCCGCTTGCGCTAAGGACACTTTGATAGGACTCTTTGGCAGAGGCATTTTCGCCATTTCTCATAAGAACATCACCTTTTGTCAAATTCCACAGTCCAAATAAAAGATGGCTTTCAGAGAGACTTGTATCGGCTGCAGACAGAACCTGCTTTTGAAGACTCTCAGTGTTTTCTTTAAGATTAAGAGCGCCAATCACGTGCATCGCCCCACTCAAGGAAGCCTTGGTTCCTTTGTTGGACTCTAAAACTTTAATAAAGTCCCCAATATTGATGCCTTCTGTACCGGTCGCACTCTCGATCGTCTTTAAAGCCTGAGCTTGTGCTGGGAATACGGTCTTTTCAGCGCCAGATTCCTTATAGCCTTGATAATATCCATACCCAATCCAGATAAAACTCAAGAGAACAATCGCCGCAGCAACGGCGATGATGACTTTGATATGGTCTTCAATCCAATGAACGGCTTGGGTTCCAAGAGATTGAAACTGATCGGGAGCACGAAGTTCTTTTTTAGTCAGGCTTTTAGCCACAGTGATTTTCTCCTGATTTAGACGTTTATTTCTGTCGAGATGTCATTTCTTTTAAGGTTGTAAACGGTCTCGCTGTGCGCCCGTGATGGTGCTGACGAAGTTGACCAATCGAGCGAATTCGCTTTTCGGCCAGTCGATCCGCTGCCTTTTGATTAGAGATGTTTTCTTCATCTGCAATTTTAAAAACTTCCATCAGGCTATTGTAAACCTGTTGAGTCTTTTCAAACGCTCGATCTGAAGAGTAACCCTCAAGCTCGACAAAAACGTTCATCAATCCGCCAGAATTGATCACATAATCGGGAGCATAGAGAATTCCAAGTTCCCTTAAAGCTTCACCATGTCGCTCTTCAGCCAGCTGATTATTAGCCCCACCTGAAACCACTTTGCACTTCAGGTTTGGAATGGATTGATCGTTAATCACAGCGCCAAGAGCGCAAGGCGCAAAAACATCACAGTCCACGGATGCGATTTCTTTCGGATCAACTGTTTCGAGATTCAATCGATCGGCAATGGCTCGCGTTTTTTCCGCATCAATGTCCGCGATCATAACATGAGCGCCTTCTTTAACCAGATACTCAACCAGATGGGATCCCACATTTCCTAGTCCCTGAACCGCAATGCGAACCCCTTTTAAGGAATCGGTTTTTAATTTGTGCTTTACAGAGGCTTTGATCCCCATAAGGACACCATGTGCGGTGTATGGGCTTGGATCTCCGCTCCCACCAAAGGAGACGGGGATTCCAGTGACATAAGGTGTTTCCATAAACACATAAGACATATCTTGAACAGTCGTTCCGACATCTTCTGCGGTGATATATTTCCCTTGAAGAGAGTTCACGAACGCACCGAAATTTCTAAATAAAGCTTCTGATTTCTGGGTCTTTGGGTCACCGATAATAACAGCTTTTCCGCCGCCGAGATTAAGCCCAGCTGCAGCCGCTTTATATGTCATTCCCTTCGAAAGTCTTAAAACATCCACTAGGGCGTCTTCTTCGTTCGCATAGTTCCACATGCGTGTTCCGCCAAGTGCAGGTCCTAATGTTGTATTGTGGATGGCGATGATAGCTTTAAGTCCTGAATCTTTGTCTTGGCAAAAGACCACTTGTTCGTGATCGCCATGCTTGGCGATTAATTCAAAAGGTAGCAAAAGATCCTCCAGTTTTAGGCAGTGGAATTATTCCTAACTTGAGCATGGAAGAATATGAGGGATTTAACTGTGAGCCAAGTGAAAACTACTGGAGTGCGAATCGATTAGACAGACTTGGGCGGAGAGCGACGCGTCAACCTGCGTTCGCTCATTTCTTCTCGCGAATATCTAAAATTTTGAAGCTAAGATCAAAAGGATCGAGTCTTAAATACTGAGGCATAACTGGTGTCTTTGGCGCTCCCCACTGCTCATTTAAACCTAAAACATCACTGATCACTCGGACGGCCACTAGGGAATGGGACATATACGTTGTCGGACCAAAAATTGGAATGGCGCCATGGCTTGCCGTGCTGATGAAGTCCATTACTTTTTTCTCTTCGTTTAAGTACGAAGGGGGAGGCGTAAGAAAGCGATCAATTAAGAACTCAATGGAGGGGTCATCAATTTCTTTGTCATTATTGAGCATGAAATCTTCGAAAGTATAATCATTGCCATGGAATTTATAGACATGCGTTCCAAGTCCAACGATGTAGCCAGAGTAGAGCGGTAAGTTTCTCCTGCGAGCCGCTTGATGAAGCCATACATGTGGACGAAATGGCAGCACATCAATTTCATCCACAACAAGATCAAGATCAGAGACAAATTCTTCAGCGTTTTCCGGAGTAATGCCCTCATCATAAACAACCAACTCAAAATCCTCAGCAATATTTCTCAATTCCATTGCGGAAGCTTCGACCTTCTTCATCTTGACTGTTTTTTGATTCGCAATCACCTGGCGATTGATATTGGATGCTTCGATGGTGTCCGGATCCGCAATCTTGACATGTCCAACGCCTGAGCGAACCAAAATCTCAACAATATTGCTTCCCACTCCACCCACACCGGCAACACCAACTCTCAGATCACGCAGCTTAAGCTGTCCCTCTGGCCCACCCAACCAGTGATGATTTCTTTTTGTTCTTTCTAGATATTTAGACTCATTAAATTCTGGCTCATAAACCTTTGATGCGAACTGAACCTTTGAAAATGCCTTTTTCATAGATACTCCTCAAGGTGAATAAAGTGTCCAGAGTCTGGTAGAACTGAAATATGACAGGAAGGATAAACACGCTTCCAGCTGTTGATTTCGTTTTCTATAGTCAAGAGTGGATCAGCGCCGCCAAGGTAAACCTGAATGGGCACAGTGCCATTATATGGTTCTATGTTTGGAAACCAATTGTTTAAAAAATCATTCACAACAGACTGAAACGTTGTGAAATCCAGTGCGGGTGTTGATGAAGCTATGCGTGTATATTTCTGCAGCTGATCCTTATTAGGCCAATAATGTCTAACGTAGCTTGGATCTCTTGCAACCAAATTGACCATTTCCCAAAAACTCCCCATCCGACTTTCGTATGTAGTGAAGTCTCTCATTATAAACTGTTTTAGTTTTTCTCTCAATCCTTCATCCGTATCGGGAGCATCGTGCATGGCTTTAAGAAGTTTTAGAAAACCAGACGGTAGATCGAAGCCCGTGCTAACCAAATGGCAGCTAGCGATCTGATCTCCTGCAGCCTCTAGCATTGGTCGAACAAGATGGCCACCAAAGCTATGTGCAAGGATGACAATGGGTGAGCGGTGTTTGGAAGAGAGCTTCTGGATTTCCGCAATTGCGGAATTGACCAAGACTGAAAATCCTTGTGTTTGATTCTCAGCCGGCGTGACCAAGGGCTGATCCCAGTAGTGAATATTTGTGAATTGAGACCCTAAAATGATTTTCTCAGTCTTTGCATGAAGCCCGGGTCCCATATGTAGAAATAAAGTCGGAGTCTTAGGTATAGAACATTTTTTCATCATCTCGCACCCTCTAACACGACTGTCTCAGACTGGTCCATTCGCACTGCCCTAGATAGATCCTAGAAAATTTATTGAACTTCTGCTCCTCAATGGGTCGGATTAATTTATAATTGTTTAATTATAGCCTTAATGAACCTAATGAAAATCTATTTCTAGAAGGTGAATTAAAATGATCGTATTAAATTGATAAATCCTGTTATCACAAACTAAACTTATTTAGTGAGCCGTCCGAAAAAATAAATGAAGACGATGTTAGGCGAATCTAAAGGAGACTGTATGGGTGAAGCGAAAAGTCCCCCCACTCAACTTAAGGTTGTCATTTTAGACTTTCCTAAAATCACAATGAAAAATGAGATTGGACGTAGGGTTTTTGCGGAAGTTGCTGGTGTTCGGCAAGAAAGCTTTCGTCGAACTTTAGATAGTTATTTAGCACTCGATCGTCATGATATGATCGGGACACATGTATTGATATTCGAGACCTCGCAATTGTTCTCTCCTCGATTGCTCTCAGGGATTCGACTCACTTACAAGAGCCGTTCTCAGAACTTCGGCCTTAAACTCCCGCTTGAGGAGAACATCATTTACGCTTCAAAAGAGACACAAGACTACTTTCGATCCTATATGGATGCGCACAGTGAGGTGGCTGAGTGCAACGGTTGGTTTGTCGACCCGGACTTTTCTTTCTCAGCCACGAAAATCGATCTTGCGCAGATTCTGTTTTTCTCACTTTGCACGTTCTTAATGAGGCAAAATCAATATGTGTTTATTGGCGCTCCGAATGAAAGATATAAAGCCACAAGATGGGTTGAAAAGGTCGGGCCATTTACGAAAGGCCACTTCTTCACTCACCCTGCCGTGCCGGACCCTCATCAACTCACTCTGGTTGAGCGCTTTTATCCACAATGGTTGCGAGATTGTGCACTCAAATACGAGACACTGATAAATCACCAGTTTGAAATTTTACCGGATTCATCTGGGCTGCGTTCAGTCGAGGATGTTTTTGCAGAGATTCTCAATTCTCCAGCACCTCTTAAGAAGGTGGCCTAAAGCCTAGATCAGCTTTAAGCGATTTTGGAAATCATATTTCACTCTATAGTCTTCAGAAGTTGGAGGGAGAGTGGTTGTTTCATAAACAGTATGATCATCACCTTTTAAAATGCATTTGGTCGTCTTCAATGCAAGTGGACTTAAAGCACTTAACGTTGGAAACCAGCTGAACACCTTCGATCGATATAGAAAAAGTCTTTTGTATTCTTCTGGAGATTTTTTTGAAAGAAAAAGTGAAGCTTCAGTTGGACGCGCGATAATTCGAATTTTTTTTGAATCAATTTGAAAGTCGTATTCAAAATTAGATTCGAATGCGGCTGCATTGTCTGCAAGGAGTGAATAAAACTCCGGATGGTTCTCGGCGGATTTAAACTTTTCGCCTACTTCCGTTTCTCGTAGGCTTAGAAAGATATAACAAGCGAGCGAGGAAATTTCCTGATCATTAAGTCCTAATTCACTGAGCCTGTTGAATAGATCGATATAGAAGTTGAGATTTATTTTATTATCTAGATTATCAAAAAACAGCGGATGAATATTCAGTGACTGCAGAACTTGATCCGTAAAATGTCGTCCCTTGAGCATGGATAAGTATTCAATTATATGCGCAGAAGTCCGCACATAGCTGGATGCGTTCTCAGAATAGAGTTCTGGCAAACAGCTGGGTCCAAAGAAAATCCGTTTGCGTATCAATTGATAATCAAGAGATCCATGGAGTAAACTTTCGGGCGACACACCGAGAAATTGCGCCAGCGACTGGACATGTTTGTATTCGAGATTCGGACCACGATTGGACCACCAATCCAGGCTATCAGTAGCGCTCCATCCTGCTGCATCCGAAAAAAGTTTGAGCGGAAGGCCCGTGCTTTTCACTAGTGAACGCACCCTGGAATTAATGATTTGAGATTCACTCTGAGGTTGCATAAAACTCATCTTGCTAACGGCCCTCTTGAGAGGAATTGATAGCGGAAATAAGATTATCAATAAATGCCATTTTGGCGACCTCTTCAATTTTCGCTAGGTGCTCGTCATTTAACTTCAATGCTTCTTTCAATTTGGCCAAGGTCTCTTGTCGTGGCAAAACCTCTCCCGCTTCAATGCGCCTTAGATGATCCGCTCTCATCTTGAGGCTCTTTGAGAGCGTAGTAACAGACAATTCCAAATCCTCTCTTCGCTCGCGAAGATAGACTCCAATCATAGCCGAATATTTGTCTTCGTCGATATATGGAAAGCGCATAAAATCCTCGCTGATACTATGCATCAATTTCGGAGCCCGCTCAAGTTAACAATGCCAGCAAGCTTAGCAGACCCCCGCAGGAAATCAATAAAGTCCCTAAAATCAATCGTTTAAGAAGACGATTTTCAGTTTGAAGTTTTTTTATGTCTTTCTCGAGTGGAGCCAGGAGAACGCCATTTAAATCCGCCACGACCCCCTCTTTATTCACAGTAAAATGAAGAAGTTTCCAAATATGAGGTGGAACTTTTGATTCATCCTTGGTCCACCTTGTCCAGGCTGATGGATCGACGAGGAGTTTTTGGGCCATTTTTCGGCGGCTTAAACCGAGGTTTAAACGAACATGCTCAAGGCTTATCAGATGTCGCCTTAAAACCTCGGCCTCAGCCTCATATCGAATCCGAAGCGAAGTTCGAGGACTCTCGTCACTTTCCCTTTGAATCGGCCGTTCAAGCTCCATATTCAGCACCTTTCTCTTTTCAGATCTATTGCATTTCACAACAAAGTGATGCGTATGGCAATAAAACTCGTTGTAAAGCACAATTATTGCAATGCGGCATTGATTTGGCCTGGTTTCGCAAGACATTGAAATCATTAAACTTTTTTAAATAGTGGGCCCCGACACCCCTATTTTTCATTTCGACTATAACTTATAGTTATAAGTTATAGATTTAAAGCATTGATTTTATTAATAAAAATGGTGATGATCTGGGATATGGATTCTACAGGCAGTGATTGATGCATCGCAATGCTGGTTTCGAATTCTCGCTTGCGAGATTGATGCGTAGCGGTATTTTGCGCTTTGAGCAAGGGTTATGGGGAAGGGTTTAAAAATGGATTTAAAGCCAAATGAAAAAAGAGAATCGGATTCAAAGAAAAAAACTTCCAGGCGCTCGGTTTATGCCCTCAATAAATCCAAATATCTTACAGATTTTGAGCTTGATCGACTCACCCACATTCTTGATTCCTTTGAACTCAAAGATCCAAGAAATGTGACCCTTCTAAGGCTAGCTTTGGCAACGGGTGCTCGAGCGTCCGAGATCTTAGGGCTGAGGCGATCGGAATTGGATCCAGAAGAGAGAATGATTTTTATTCGCGGGATTAAGGGCAGTAGTGATCGCGAACTCCCACTTAAGCCTAAGCTTTTTGATCAAGTCTACCGGATTTCTGAGCAATCCCCTAGCGAGCTGATTTTTCCAATCTCTTACAACCGATTGAGACAGATTTGGCAGCTTTACCGGCCAGTGCATAAGAAGTTTCATTGTTTGCGGCACACATTTGCGATTCAGCTTTATAAGAAAACAAAGGACGTAAGGCTTCTTCAGATGGCGCTTGGACATAGGAATATTGTGAATACGATGATCTATGCGGATTATGTTTATTCGAGAGAGGAGCTTAGAAAGCTCCTCCTCTAGGATGCTTTAGAGATTTTATCTCGCTCCTATGGCCTGAGTGTTTTGGCGACGGTCGTGTCGAGTTCGGGAGTCTCTGGACTGTGAGCTCATATCGATTGTTTCAAACATACCCTCTGGCACTCTTACAGTCTGAATAAGTCTTCTCATATCGCTTCGAATAGGAGCTCCACGCTGCACTCGGTGTAAGCCAATTTTAGTGCGAGCGATTCTGACAAAACTGCTGGATTGTGCATTTCGGCTATTTGTACATAGAGCATCTGCAACAACGTATTGATCTTTCATCAGACTTCGTTCGTAATAAAATGCAGCCGCAGTTCGATAGCCTTTTTCCTTGCAGAAATTTTCAGCGATTCTGCGAAGTTTCTTCTCGCCAAATGTCCCTAAACGGCGGATTCCTGAAGAAATGGACATTTCTGCATAATGAACGCCCATGGACTGTCTTTGTACTTGCGAGAATGACGATGGTGAAAACGAGAGAGCGATTGCAGATACTAAAAGTAATTTTTGAATTTTCATTTTATTTCCCCTTTTTTAAACTTAAAAACGCTTCAGAATTCAGTAAGGCAAGGGCTGAGCCAATAAAGATTCATTCAAATCGATTTGAATTGCCTTTGGTGCGAATGAAGCAACAAGAAGAATTGTAAGGCGCTTTTTTGGCCCTTCACGATCACCTCATAGACGTCTCATTTTGAAACGTTTTTTATAGCCGAGATAACGAAAGCTAATGAATATTTGAACAGCTATTAAGCACTCCCCTTTCCGCATTCATCAAGTCCTCGTAATTTTGATCTGATTCTTTTTTACCCTGTAGATTTTTCCCGCCGGATT
>CAZWVK010000071.1:0-9352 GCA_964636785.1 uncultured Pseudobdellovibrionaceae bacterium
GTCTAATCGCATCAAAAAAGAGATTTTTGTGCCTACTTTGGCATGATGTGACGGAAAAAGGGAACTGTTACTTAATTCAGTCTCTTTTTAGTTTGGGCGACTCCGGCGCCGGAGTATGGCTTTGGTGCCATTTATGTGATTGCAACCTAATATTTATGGATTGTTTAAAACTTAATTAGAAAACCAAGAATAGCGGTGGAGATAGCGATCAGACTGCCAAGCTTGATGATAAGATCTGCTTTCATTTCAGCCATTTCGCTTTTGAGTTCAGCTTTGACTTCTGCAAGATCGCCCTTTGTTGCCACATTTTCTTGAAAGCAATCCATAACCAATTGAACCTGAGCTTCTGCTTGCTCACGTGGAATTCCCACGCCCTCTAAGTTCTTAATATACTTTAAAGCATTAAACATATCCAGCCTCCTTAATTTCTTATGCGAATTTCAGGGGTTAGTGCAAAGACATGTTCAACTCGAGGAATGTATACATTCACTTATAAGCCTTTTGACGTCCGTTTTTCGACTCAGTCTCGGATGTGAACCGGGATAGAACCCACTGCCACCGGCACCATTTCTGGAGCGAAAGAGGCTTGCGTCATGGCTTTAGGCGTGGAATCTCTCCACGCCCTCGTCACTAAGATCTCTTACAAACGCTCTCTTAGAGCTTCAGCCATGCGTTGGCTGTAAAGAGGAAGACCCATAAGGATTCCATCATCGCCATTGAGCATGCTGTTTCCGATGACGAAATCATAGGAGCCAAAACGTGCAAACTTATCCAGATCGTCTTTTTCTAAAACCACATAAGTCTTAATGGAAATCAATGTGCTTCCATTTCCAAGATCATGAGCGAGAATATCATTGCTCATAGAGACAAGTGTCTTATTGGATAGGAAACCAGTGAGTGATACTCCAGCCGATGCGTTTCTCCGAGAAGCCAACTCTTTTTCATTGAGGACGCGAAGCTCACTATAAACCTCAACCGAGTCGGGGACATTGATCACCGCGCTCACACCAGACAAAAGAGTGCGATAGAACGTGGGAATTCGTGCCGTTGACTTTAGGCAGCTGGTGGCGGAATCCATGCACCACTTCACAGAAACGTTATTTTGAAAAGTGGATTCGATGCGATTGAGAACTTGGTTTTTTTGATTCTCATCGATCTGATTTCTATTTCTTTGAGCTTCAATCACAGCCCGTGCGGAATCACGACCCTTTTCTTGAGTTGTGACGTAGGCCTGATTCGCACTCGCCGCATCCACGGCCTCATGTGCAAAGCCTGGGTCAATTTCGCTTAAGAATTCAGCGCGACTTAATGAAGCCAAGCTATCTTGAGTGATCTTTTTATCAGTCACAAACGCCACTTCCGAGACGTAGATGACAGTGTCATTCACACCAGTTGTCGCATTCCAACTATCAAACGATCTAAAGCCGTCAAATAACTCGGCTTCAGCCACCGTTTGTGAGTTCCAGTCCGTGTGGGGTCGCATATCGAATGAAAAAATCAAATCACTTGAACTTGCGAGTGCTGCCACTTCCTGTGGTGATGATTTTAAGAAGCCATAAGGGAGCTTCTCAGCTGCAGTTGCGATGGTGCTCCAAGACCATGCGGCGATCATCAGGGCATAGATTGCTTTTCTCATTAATATAATCCTCCTGAGCCTTCTCTAATGGCTCTGTCTGCTTCTGGGCTAATTTGTCTTCGTCTCTCTCTACTTTGTGGGTTTCTTTCGTAATTTCGAACTTCGATCTCGTCTGGGTCTTCGTAGTTGAGATCATCATCGAAATAAAATCCGCGATCATTCCACTCGCTATCAGAGATTCGTGGCGTCTCTGGTTGGATGTCGTAGCGAACACCTGAGTAGCTATTTCCGCGGAAGGACTCAATATATCCGCCAACATCGTACAAGCTCATGCCAGCAGGTGGATTGTCCAGAATGGAACTTGGTGGATAGTATTTAAATGCTTCTTCAAAAATTTCTTTTGCAACTGGTGCAGCTAGACCTCCACCGGTTCCGCCTTTCAATACAGCTTTCTCACCCGAGCCGTTGTCATATCCCATCCAAACACCAACGACGAGATCATTTGAAAAGCCCATGAACCAGGCGTCATTATGAGACGTTGAAGTTCCAGTCTTACCAGCTACTTTTCCGCTAAATGATTTGAGCGCTGTTCCTGTTCCGCGTGTGACGGCTCCGGAAAGAATGTTTTTAACTTGAAAGAGTGAAATCTCATCCACCGAAAAAATTCTTTTTTGCTGGGGGATGAGTTTTAAAAGTCCTGCGTTTCGTTTTTCATCCAAAAAGTGAGGCTCAACTAGAGTCCCGCCGTTTGCAATCGCTGCATAAGCCGCAGCTAATTTCAATAAATTGGTTTCATCGGAACCTAAGATGACCGGATAGCACTCTTGAGGTTTTTCATAGATTCCAAAATCCATAAAGATCTCACGGATATAATTGAGTGACATCTCAGGATCGCTTGGCCAGATTGCTTTTAAAAGATGCGCAGTCACACGGTTGCTGGAGGTTTCAAGAGCTCTTCGCATGGTCATATGACTTGGGCCTGAGTTGGAATAGTTTCTGACCGACCAGGCATTGCACTTCATAAATCGTCGAATCTTTCTCTCACCCGGAAGATAGATAGGATCTAAGCGAATCGATGCGTTCGGAAGAACTTGATCCGGCTGAAGTCCCTGATTGAGTGCTGCAAGATAAGTGAAAGGCTTAACACTGGATCCGGGTTGTCTATAAGAATGAATGGCCCGGTTGAGTTCACTTTGATGAAACGAAAAGCCACCCGTAAGCGCAATGACCCGTCCTGTTTTCGCTTCCATGGCAATGGCTGCGCCTTGGACCGTGGGCGGAACTCTTAAGGCATAGTTCTTTTTGTTTTCCCCAACGAAAATCACATCGCCCATTCTAAGGGATCCAATCGCTTCTTTGCCCCAGCGAGTCTTATAATTTTGATATAGTTCGGTGGTTATGGCTTCGCCAGCTGAATTCTTTAATCCAATAAGAATCTGATCTCTATTGATATCCAAGACAACAGCAACCGGCCAATGAACATCCTGATAAAGGGCCTTGAATCGCTCCAACCTCTCAAGCCAAAAATTTTGATCATGAAAGCTTGCGATCTCAAAGATATCCATGTCTTGCGGATCTTTCTTGATCATATTGCCAAGCGGTCCAGTCCACTTGATTTTGCCGTGCGAGAGTTCGTATTGATAAAGCTTCTCTTGAAGAGCTTTCTCCATGGCCTTTTGAATGGCGGGGATTTGAGTTGAGAATAAGAAAAGCCCACCTTGCTCAGCATCGACAGGATCCAGACGTCTCTTTATGTCTTCTTCAACAGCTCGGTGAAAGTAAGAGGATTGAAGAACCTTTCGTTCAATAAACGGAAGACTTGTTGGATCGACCTTCTGAAGATCCTCTTCTGAGACGTAGCCATTTTCCTTCATTTCGCGAAGAACAAACTGCTGACGCTCAATGATCTTTTCCATTTGGAATTCCGGTTCATAACTATTCGGACTGTGAGTGACACCAGCAAGAAAACTAGCTTCATTCAAACCCAGTTCAGAAACGGATTTAGAGTCGCCAAAATAATTCTCAGTCGCAGTTTGGATTCCCCAGGAGTTTCGACCTAAATTGATTAAATTCAAATAAATCTCTAAGATCTTTTCTTTATTCACTAGTTTTTCTAAGCGATTGGCAATAACCATCTCTTTCACTTTTCGCTCTAAGGTCACTTCATTGGAGAGGACAATGTTCTTCACCACCTGTTGAGTGAGAGTTGAGCCTCCAACGACCTCTTTATCCTTTATGTAGCGAATAAAACCTCTTAGTACGCCTCTCAGCTCGACCCCATTGTGATGGTGGAAATTCTTGTCTTCCGCAGAGATGAAAGCTTGTTTAACAACATCAGGGATACGGGTTAATGGAACCCAGCTTCGGCGCCCTTCTTTGCCAAAGACTTCACCCAAAATTTCTCGTCCATCGGCAGAGTAGATAAGTGAAGACTGAGGAAGAATCGGCTGATTGAATGCGTTCAGATCCACACTCAACGCTTCGCTCATTGTTTTATTATAGAGCTCTAAAACCTGTGGCATTGAAACTCGGGTTGGTGGCAGGTCAACCGGCTCTGGTGAGCAAAGAAAATCATAAAGCTGAACGGCGTCCTTGATGTCGAACTCAGAAAAGATTTGTAACGGCTCTGAAAGTGGACTCGCCATTTTGGGAAGGGAATCCTGAATGGCGACTAAGGCTTCAGCGCGATCACAGCTCGGCGCTATTTCGTCGGGACCATTGAGTTTTTTGAATTCAAGACTTTGCTTTTCGCAGTAGGCATCCACTTGCTTTTCAACGAGTGTCTCTTGCCTTGCGATTCCTTGCTTCACAATCGTCATTAAGGTGTCTGGTGAGAGTGCTTTGATTTCCTCTTCATCCATGATCATGCGGCAGGATTTTCTCAAAAGATCTACGGCTTCGCGCACTTCATGAGGGGCGAAGTGACGCTTAAAATCACCATCTTTCAAAAAAATCTGACCCAAAGTCATCAAAAGGACTAAGGCGGACACTATTGAAAACGACATATTAAAATCCCCATAAAATCAGCTGTTTGAAGCCTTATACGAGAAAGATAAGCATTGCGTCAAAAAATCGAAATGGTTTTGTAAATATGAAAAAAAGACGCCCGCCTTCTTTTTACGGAAGGCGAGCGGACGGAGGGCGGAAAATCAATCCGTGATCTTCCATTGGGTTGGTTTGTTCGTCCATGGACTTCATGCCACATAGACAGTTTGAAGTAAGAGCAACCTCTAGGCCATCTTCATCCCATCTGAAAAATAGAAACGCTTTTAGGAAATAAGTTCGAATTCAAAAATGGAGTGGGTGTTAGTTTTGATTTGAGCGCAGAAAATAAATGTCTAAGTTTTTGTCGGTTTGAAATTTTGAAACTGAGACTTTTTCCTTAAGGAACTTCGTTCAGTCGAGGCGACATTTTTCGGTAAGAAAAAGTTTAATCATTTGTTTAAAAGTTGTGAAGGAAATTACACCTCTTTTTCGTGAAAATTCTATGCGAGTAGAAATAACAGAGGGAAATTTTACCGATTGGTCGGGCGCACTCTCCCTTTCTTAGAGCTGTCTTCTCCGATCGAATCTGTCTGAATGTGATGAGCGTTGTAAACTTTAAGGTTATTCATCTTTTCTCTTAAGAGTGAAGCCGTGGTGAGAAGTGTGAGCGGCTCAGTTTGGTGTTCAGCAAATTTCACCAAATTTTCAGAGACATTCTCACAAGAAGCCAGAGCGCTCCCCAATTCATTCTTTTCATCTCTGGACAATGATTTTGCGCGCACTTTCGATTCAAAATGAGAGATCTGTTGATTGAGACTTTCAGCAATCAAATCAAATTGCTCGGTCTCACTCAATGGAGTCAGTTTCTCCTCTTTTGCAAGTCTTGCTTCTTTGGGATTGAGTTTAAATTTTAAACCCGATTTTGACATATCGAACGTGAGTGGCATGTTTGCGCAGGCCGAGGTTTTTGAAGAGTCTGATCGTGAGCAGGTGGAGTGGTAGCCTTCTTCCTTAATCGAATAAGTTTGGTTTGCGGAATCAATTCTCTTTGATAATTGATGCGCAACAATTCCTAATTGATTTCTTTTTGATTCAGAAGATGTCGCGGAACGGATCACGACCGGGTAATGGCGACCATCGATCGTTCTTCTTAAAATGATGTGCTGGAATTTTTGATTCGGAAGGTTTCCATCTGATGGTATCAATTCGGACGCAGCCCACATGACCTTGTTATCTGAGTGTCGACTTAGAAAACTTGTACAGGTCACCAGGTCTATTGAAAAGTCTTGAGCGAGAGCAAAAGATGCGGGGAGTATTGTTAAAATCAGAAAAATTAAAGGGCTCTTATTGCCTATCATTTAGGCCTCCTTGGCAAGACGCTTCTTTCCATTCTCGCTTAGGAATTATTTCTTTAATAGCAATTAAGAAAACCCCTGTCCTTTGGGCTTAGATATGTTAACTTTTCTGGATCATGAAGGATGTTATTTTAACAGGAGTAAAGCCCACTGGAATGCCGCATATAGGGAACTATATGGGGGCTATTAAGCCGGCCATCGACCTAGCCTCTAAAGGCGCCAAAGAGAGCTGGCTCTTTATTGCGGACTATCATTCGCTCACTTACCTTCATGATGCCCAGACTATGACCCAAATGATTTATGAAGTCGCTGCGAGCTGGCTTGCCAGCGGACTGGATCCGGAAAAAACAGTGATCTATCGACAATCGGATATTCCTGAGCTTTTTGAGCTGAACTGGGTTTTATCCTGTGTCTGTCCAAAGGGTTTAATGAATCGCGCACACGCCTACAAAGCAAAGGTTCAAGAGAATGAGGAATTGAAGCGCGAGGATCTCGATTTTGGCGTGAATATGGGACTTTATAATTATCCGGTTCTAATGAGTGCGGACATTCTTATGTTTGATGCCACTCACGTTCCTGTTGGGGCAGACCAAGTTCAGCACATTGAGATTGCTCGGGATCTGGCTGAAAAATTCAATCGCACATTCGGCGAAATTCTAACCTTACCAAAAGCCCTTGTGAGTGAAGAGGTCAAAGCTCTTCCTGGAATCGACGGGCGCAAGATGAGTAAATCCTACGACAATCATATTCCGATGTTTGAAGACACTAAAAAAATGCGAAAACGGGTTATGAAAATCGTAACGGACTCTACTCCACCTGAAGCTCCTAAAGACCCATCCAATTCTTTATTATTTGATCTTTACAAAGTTTTTGCCTCCAACGAGCAAGTCGAAGCGATGCGGGAAAAATATCGCAGTGGAATCGGGTGGGGTTATGTGAAAGAGGATCTTTTTCAGGTTCTCGATCAGCATTTCTCTCCGATGCGAGAAAAGTATAACGATTTAATGAATGATAAATCAAAGATTGATAAAATTCTTAAACAGGGAGCTGAACGGGCGCGACCCAAAGCTTCAAGTAAACTCAAAGAAATTAGAAAGGCCATAGGGATTTAATATGAGCGATATCAAAGTGATTGAGAGATACATTTATCCAATTAACAGCTTACCTGGTTTGAGACTTACAAAAATGGAAATCGATGAAAATGGTCTGGTGCTTGATCATCAATGGATGCTTGTGGATGAGAAGAATGAACTGGTGAGTTTAAAGCAAAGACCCGATTTAACTTTGTTTCGAGTGTCTTTAGGAAACTTTGTCGAGCTGACTTGGAAAGATGGAGACTCCATGGATTTTGGGCTATCGGAAACGGAAGGTGAGCCTATTGAAGTGAGTCTTTGGGATAAAAAGAAAAAGGCTCGTGAAGTTAGCGAAGAGGTGAGTGAGTGGTTCTCAAACAAGCTGGATCAGAAAGTAAAACTTTTGCGCATTGAGGATGAGAGTTCATCAGAAGGGCGCCTTGTGCACATCCTTTCAAAGGCCTCACTGGATCTTTTGGATATGAAGGTTGGAAAGAAAACAGCGGTCTCTCGTTTTCGCCCCAATTTAATTGTAGATAATCTAGAGGCTCATGAAGAGGATGTGATCGAGGGCTTTTATATTGGAAAGGTTGAGTTTCATCTTGAGCGACGTAAGAATCGCTGCCGGGTGATTGGGATCAACCCATTGACGGCTGAACTCACTGAGGAGCCAATGAAAACATTGAGCACTTACCGAAAAGAAGAAGACGGTGAAATTTATTTCGGCGCCTATTACACAACCAAAGGTGTTGGCACCGTCTAATTCGACCGTCCTTTGAGTCTACATCTGTCTTGCGAGTTTATCGACCGCTAGAGCCGCTTCACGAAGAGTTTCTGAGAGGGTCGGGTGAGCGTGGAAGGTTCTCGCAAGGTCCTCAGCACTGCCCCCAAACTCCATCAAAACGACGGCCTCGGCAATCATGTCGGACGCTCTTGGACCTAAGATATGAACGCCTAAAACTTTATCGGTTTTTGCATCCGCAAGAACTTTAACGGTTCCATCGGTCATTCCCATGGCTTTGGCACGACCATTTGGCGTGAATGGAAAACTTCCCACTTTGTACTTCACGCCGCTCTCTTTGAGCTGCTCTTCCGTTTTTCCAACCGAGGCCAGTTCAGGCCAGGTGTATATAACAGAAGGAACAGTTTCATAATTCACATGTCCAGATTGGCCCGCTAGATTTTCAGCGACAGCAACGCCTTCTTCTTCCGCTTTATGAGCAAGCATGGGTCCTGGGATCAAATCGCCTATGGCATAGATATTCTCGACAGATGTTTGATAGTGTTCATTCACTTTTACAAATCCACGTTCATTCTTTTCAATGCCTAAAGTATCCAGCTTTAAGCCTTCTGAGAAGGGGCGTCGGCCCGTAGCCACTAAAACGTAATCACCTTCAAGAGTTTGAGTTCCATCTTTCTTAGTATCAAAGCTGACCTTCACAGATTTGCCACTGGCCTCTGCCTTTGTCACTTTTACGCCAAGTTGAAATTCCATCCCTTGCTTTTTTAAAACCGCAAGGAGGCGCTTGGAAAGCCCAAGATCGGTTGCTCCAGCAATATGGTCGGCATACTCAAGCACAGTGACTTTAGCACCGAGACGAAGCCAAACTGAGCCGAGTTCAAGACCAATCACGCCACCGCCAATGACAATCAAATGCTTTGGAACTTCAGAAAGCGATAAAGCCTCGGTGGACGAGATGATTCTTTTTCCATCAAAATCAATTCCTGGAAGGGTGTTTGGAACACTACCAGTTGCGAGAACGATATTCTTCGTTTGTATGATTTCACTTTTTCCAGATGTGCTTAAGACTTCGACTTCCGTTTTACTTTTTAAACGGCCGATTCCGTTAAAAACCGTGACGTTATTCTTCTTCATCAAATAGGCGACGCCACCAGTAAGATCGGAGACGATTTTATCTTTTCGCTGGATCATTTTTTTCAGATCAAGCTTCACTTTTTCGATCTCAACGCCGTGATCTTTCAGTTCGTGGGAAGCCTGATGAAAATGCTCAGAAGAATCAAGGAGCGCCTTTGAAGGAATGCAGCCCACATTGAGGCAGGTTCCGCCTAAAGTTTTGTCTTTTTCGACAATTGCTGTCTTTAGACCCAGTTGTCCTGCGCGAATGGCGCATACATATCCGCCAGGTCCAGAGCCAATTATTACAAGATCAAATGTATCTGCCATTTTAAATCTCCAAAATCATTCGTGCAGGATCTTCAAGACACTCTTTCACTCGGACAAGAAAGCTCACACTCTCGGATCCATCAATGATTCGATGATCATAACTGAGTGCCAAATACATCATTGGGCGGATAACCACCTGACCATCTATAGCGACCGGGCGCTGCTCAATCTTATGCAT
>CAZWVK010000071.1:9452-12961 GCA_964636785.1 uncultured Pseudobdellovibrionaceae bacterium
ACATCCCCAATAGGGACAACATCACCAGGTTGGGCTTTGATTTTTAAAACTCCAGCTGTCTCGGCGACCACTTCCACACTGGCTTTGTCGGTCTCAAGAACAAGTAAAACGTCATCTCTTTCGACGTAGTCGCCATCTTGTTTTTGCCATTCGCCGATTGTGGCTTCTGTAATAGATTCTCCGACCGCTGGAACTTTAATCGATGCCATTCGCTGCTCTCCTACTTTGATGTTTTTCCAGAAATTTGAACTCCCAAAACCTTTTCCACAATTTCATTTTGCTCTTGAATGTGAACCTTGGTTGATCCTACGGCCGGACTTGCACGGTAGGATCTGCCAACATACTCCACCTTGATCTTCTCTTTACCAATTTCTTCGAGAAGTTCTTCAATATATGGCTTAATGGTGGAGAAGGCTCCCATGTTTCTTGGTTCTTCCTGAGCCCAGATCACTCTCTTTAATTTCGGAAACCCGCTGATAAACGGAGCAAGCTGAGTTCTTGGGAATGGATAAAGCTGCTCGATGCGAATAATAGCTTTATCAGAAAGATCCTTTTCAGAATTGTCTCGAGCCTGATCTAAATCAAAATAAAGTTTTCCAGAACAAAGAACGAGTGTTTCAATTTGGCTTGGATCTGAGAGCTTTGGATCCTCCAAAACCTCTTGGAAACGGCCTTCGGTAAAATCTTGATAAGATGAAACAGCCTTTGGATGTCTTAATAAAGATTTGGGCGACATAACAATAAGAGGTTTTCTGAAATCTCTTTTCACTTGTCGTCTTAAGGCATGAAACAAGTTCGCAGGGGTTGTGATGTTACAAACCTGCATATTGCCCTGTGCGCAGAGCTGCATGTAGCGCTCAAGACGTGCGCTGGAGTGCTCTGGCCCTTGCCCCTCGTATCCATGTGGAAGAAGTAAAACAAGCCCTGAGTGCCTTTTCCACTTCATTTCTGCAGAACTTAAGAACTGATCGATAATGATTTGCGCGCCATTGGAGAAATCACCAAACTGCGCTTCCCAAATCGTCAGGTAAGTTGGATCCGAACTTGAGTTTCCATATTCAAATCCAACAACCGCCATTTCAGATAAAGGAGAGTTGTAAATAACAAATTCCCCCTTATCCGGATTGAGTTCGGAAAGCGGAGAATATTCCGCACCCGTTTCAACATCAAAGTAAACAGCTTGGCGATGAGTGAATGTGCCTCGTTTGCAATCCTGACCTGAAATTCGAACGGGGGTGCTCTCCAGGCAAAGACTTCCATAAGCTAAAAGCTCTCCCATGGCCCAGTCGAATTTGTCATCGCGAACCATCTGCGCGCGTGCTTCAATGAGCTTTTCAATCTTTGGATGAAGATGGAAGTCTTTTGGAGGTGTCGTAATGGCTTTAAGAACCTGGTCGGCCACCTTCTTTGAGGTTTTTGTATTCACGGTCTTTTCAAAATCCTCAAGGCTCCCACGTCTGAGACCCTGCCATAGCCCCTGGAAGGCATCTGGCTTTGAGCTTTTAGGGCTTTTTCGCACCTCTTCAAGAATCCCTTGCAGATTGTCGATGCGCTCTTTAAAGAACCCTTCCGATTCTTCTTCGCTTTGAACGCTTTGCTCATCCAATTGCTTTTTATAGATCGTTGCTAGAGTCGGATGATTCTTGATCACCTGATACATCTTTGGCTGAGTGAACGCAGGCTCATCCCCTTCGTTATGACCATAGCGACGATAACAGATCAAATCGATAACAACATCCTGCTTGAACTGCTGACGGAATTTGAGCGCTAGATTCATTGCGCGAACACAAGCCTCTGGGTCATCACCATTGACTAGAAGAATGGGCGCTTTGATCGCCTTGGCTGCATCAGACGAGTAGCGAACCGAGCGAGCATCTCTTGGATCCGTAGTAAAGCCCACTTGGTTATTGATGATCACATGAACAGCGCCACCGACTGTATAGCCTTGAAGTTGTGAGAGCTGAAGAGTCTCCGCCACCACGCCTTGGCCAATGAAAGCAGCGTCTCCGTGAATTAAAATTGGAACCACCTTCTTGCGTTCGGTCATATCATTTCGCGCGCGCTGTTTTGCACGAGTCATTCCCAAAACAACCGGATTTACGGCTTCAAGATGAGATGGGTTGAAGGCAAGAGATACGTGAACTTTTCCGTTTTTTGTGTTCTTGTCCTTCGAATAGCCAAGGTGATACTTCACATCGCCATCGTACTCTTCATCGATGGGGCTTGCGCCTTCAAATTCTGCGAAAATAATCTTTAAGGCCTTGTCCATAAAGTTGGCCAGAACATTGAGGCGTCCGCGATGGGCCATGCCAATAACAACTTCCTCAACGCCAAGCAAAGCACCCTCTTCAGCAAAATGCTCTAGCATAGGTATAAGTGCGTCTCCGCCTTCGATGGAGAATCTTTTCATCCCAACAAAGCGGGTATGAAGAAACTTCTCCAAAGATTCTGTTCGAGCCAACTGATTGAAGATCTGTTTTTTATCTTCTTTACTGAGTTTGAAATGATCTCTGTTTTCAAGTTCATTTCTAAACCAGTCTCGCACTTCAAGTGGACACTCGGCCACTTCCGCAGTGAGGGTTCCGCAGTAAGAGCGCTCAAGGTGTTCAATAATGTCTTTGAGTTTTTTCTGAGGAAAGCCAACGTGGCTTGCGACTTTGAAACTCTTTTCCAGATCTTCGGGGCGAAGATTGAAGTTTTTGATATTAAAGGATTCGCCATTTTGAGGGATAAGTCCCAATGGATCCAGCTTCGCCTTAAGATGACCGTAATTTCTATAGTGCTCAATCAGCTGGTAAACATTAAGCTCATTGAGGGAAAAGCCTTCTCCACTGGGGGAGTGTAGCTCTTTCGCAAACTCAACACCTTCAAAAAAGCGGCCCCACTCGGGGCCAACGGACTCCGGGTTGGATTTGAATTTCTCAAAGAGGGATTCGATAAATTCAAGGTTTGCGCGATTCAGGTAGCTGAACTTTTCCAACTCATCTCCATTTCCGAAAGATCGTTTTTGCAAAAGATCGATTTCGACTGCCTTTTTATAATTAAATTCAACTCATGTTATACAACTCTCTTTATAGTGAAGCAGATGGAAATGCAGCGCAACAATTAGCTTGAGTTGGTGATCTTTTGAAACCATAGTTAGGTGATGAAAAGCGAAGAAGCGAGACTCGACTTTGGCTTTAGTAAACCTCCCGCGGAAGATAAAACGATGTTTATTCAATCCCATCTCAATCGCGTGAGTCGAAGTTTTGCATTTTGTATTCAGCAGCTCAATGAGCCCCTTCGTGAATGGATCGGTGTGAGTTACTTGATTTGTCGCCTCGCGGACACCATTGAGGACTCGGAATTTCGCAATAAAATCGAGCAGGACTTGGCTTTTGAATGGTTCAATGAGGCGCTCACTCAACCAAATCTTGAGCATTTTGATTTTCCACTTCATCTTTGGCCACTAGAAGTCAC
The DNA here is from genome assembly GCA_964636785.1 of uncultured Pseudobdellovibrionaceae bacterium. Classification (GTDB taxonomy): domain Bacteria; phylum Bdellovibrionota; class Bdellovibrionia; order Bdellovibrionales; family UBA1609; genus UBA6776. Next base: position 12,912 of record CAZWVK010000071.1, read on the forward strand.
GCACGGTGAGGAACTGTTGCTTAAAGACAGCGCAAAAGTTTTTCACTCCT
>CAZWVK010000072.1:0-12935 GCA_964636785.1 uncultured Pseudobdellovibrionaceae bacterium
AGTTCCAACGGTTATCTACATCGGTGATCGCAAAGATGAAACGGGCTTTCAGGCGGACTACATTGCAACCGCTCATCATGATTTGGAAAACTGGGGAGACCTAGAAACCACTTCTGGAGTCTACAGCCTTCAACAGCCAACGATTCGTCCTCTTTATGAAACACGATCATTTCAAGACAGTCTTTTAGCATGGGCCAAAGGACTTGGAAAAACAGGACAGCGTTTAGGAAGTGAAAGTTGGTATGAGTATTTGCGCTCGTTCTGGCGCGCAGAAATTTACCCGCGCGTATCCGGAGCGGGAGGATTTGATGCGTTCTGGAATGAAACTCTAAAGTCGGGTGTGGTGAATGTTTCCCGGTCCAGTGGATCGCGTCGTTCGTTCCGCTCTCAGGCTTTTTCAGCGATCGGTCAAAGAAAGCCTGAGGATTTTGGATTGGAACTTGCGCTTTATCCAACAATCGGACTTCGAACTGGTGATCTTGCGAACGTCAGTTGGCTTCAGGAATTTCCTGATCCAGTGACGAAAATCTGTTGGGACAACTACTTTACGGTTTCCATTGAAGACGCCAAAGAGTTGAAGCTTTCTGAAGGCCGCATGGCTTCTGTAACAGTGAACGGTGTCACATTGGAAGCTCCGGTGCATATCCAACCTGGTCAAGCCAAAGGGGTTATTGGTCTGGCTGTTGGGTATGGGCGATCTCGTGCAGGGCAGATTGCTAACGGCGTTGGTATCAACGCATTTCAGTTCTCCACAATTGATAGCAATCAGTGGTTGACCTCTGGTTTTGAGGCCGACTTGAAAGTTCAGAATCGATATCATGAATTGGCCAATACACAGGGCCACCATTCGATGGAAGGTCGTCAGATCGTTGTTCAGGAAACCCTTGAGCAATTTATCAAAGAACCAGGTGGACAAGTTCATCGTCATAAAATGTTCTCGATTTGGCCTGAACATCAGTACAAAGGAAACAAATGGGCAATGACCATTGACCTCAACACCTGCACGGGGTGTGGAGCGTGTGTTATTGCTTGTCAGTCTGAAAACAATATTCCAACAGTCGGTAAAAAATACGTTCTTCAAGGCCGTGAAATGCATTGGCTAAGAATTGATCGTTATTATGTTGGTGAGCCTGAAAATCCGGATGTCGTGAACCAGCCTCTTTTATGTATGCATTGTGATAATGCTCCATGCGAAGCGGTCTGTCCGGTGGCGGCCACGGTTCATTCGGATGAAGGAACCAACGACATGATCTATAACCGCTGTGTGGGAACAAGGTACTGTTCGAACAACTGTCCTTATAAAGTTCGTCGTTTCAACTGGTTCAGTTATACAGATATCAAAGAGCCTAAGCACTTAGCGCTTAACCCAGATGTTACTGTTCGACATCGAGGGGTGATGGAGAAGTGCACATTCTGTATTCACCGCATTCGCAATGTGAAAACCACTGCGAAAGTGAATGATCAAAAGCTGGAAGACGGAATGATTAAGACAGCTTGCCAAGAGAGCTGTCCAACGAGTGCAATCATTTTTGGCGATGCTAATGATCCAAACAGTGCTGTTGCGAAACGTTTAAAAGAAGCCAGCGCTTATGAGTTATTAGAAGAGCTCAATACGAAGACGGCAGTTCGATATCACACCAAAGTTAGAAACGTGAAGGCGCTTAAGGGAGCAAAAGATCCACACGGCACTCACGGAAAGCAAGAGGAGCAGCACTCATGATTAAGCGTACACCTCTGATTTTAGGCTCAAAAACGTATAAAGATATCACCGATGATATCTGTGAATTGGTTGAAAACTTCCCACCGCTGAGATTCTTTGCTGGTCTTATGGGAGCACAGTTTTTGTTTTTGATTTTTGTGCTCGCTCAGGGTGGCATCGTGATGAAGGGGATGGGGCTCATGGGGGTCAACCATCCCGTCGCATGGGGAGTTGATATTGTCACTTTCGTTTTCTGGATTGGTATTGGCCATGCCGGGACGCTGATCTCTGCGATTCTCTTTCTGTTTAGGCAGAAATGGCGAACATCGATTGCAAGAACTGCGGAAGCCATGACGGTTTTTGCAGTTATGACAGCCGGTCTTTTTCCAATTCTTCACACTGGTCGACCATGGCTTGCGTATTGGCTTCTTCCTTATCCCAACCAAAGAGGCCCTTTGTGGGTGAACTTTAGATCGCCACTGGTTTGGGACGTTTTTGCGGTTTCAACTTACGCGACGGTTTCGATCGTCTTCTGGTACATTGGTATGGTTCCTGATCTTGCAACCATTCGTGACCGCGCTCAGAACAAATGGCGTAAGCGAATCTATGGTGCGCTTTCTTTAGGTTGGAGAGGAACTGCTCGAAACTGGAACCATTATGAAATGGTTTATATGTTACTCGCAGGTCTTTCCACTCCACTTGTTCTTTCTGTTCACTCGATCGTATCTTTTGACTTTGCTGTTGCGACCCTTCCTGGATGGCATACAACGATTTTTCCACCTTACTTTGTTGCGGGAGCGATCTTCTCAGGATTTGCAATGGTTGTGACTTTGATGACGATTGTTCGAATCCTTGTTCCTAAGTTCAAAGACTACATCACCATTGATCATATGGAAGCGATGAACAAAATCATCATGGCGACAGGTCTTATGGTTGGATATGCCTACGGCTCTGAGTTCTTTATCGCCTGGTACTCAGGTGTTGAGTATGAGCAGTATGCATTTTTGAACAGAGCTTTTGGGCCATATGCATGGTCGTATTGGATTATGGTGACGTGTAACGTTCTTATTCCACAGATCTTTTGGTCTAAGGCTATGAGACGAAGTATTCCAGTGATGTTTGTGGTGAGTATTTTCGTAAATATTGGAATGTGGTTTGAGCGTTTTGTGATTGTGATCACTTCACTTCACCGCGACTTTTTACCTTCCAACTGGGGCATGTTCTACTTCACGATGTTTGATGCTGGAGCATTGTTCGGAAGCTTTGGATTGTTCTTAACTCTATTCTTACTTTACATTCGCACCCTTCCAGCCATTTCAATTGCTGAAGTGAAGCCGGTTCTTCCAGTCGGGCGCGAAGGAGGCGAACATGGGCATCATTGATAAAGGTCAAGAAGGTCTTGCCGGAATTTGGCTAGATGAGCACAAGATGATTGAAGCGGCTCGTAAAACCAGAGAGTCGGGCGTTCAAAGTTTTGAAGCCATTTCTCCTTTTCCGCTTCATGGAATTGATGATGCCATGGGAATCCCGCGATCATTTATCCCATGGGTGACTTTCATTTTCGGATCTGCAGGTTGTGCATTTGGAGTTTGGTTCACATGGTGGACTTCCGTTGTAAACTGGCCAATCATTATCAGCGGAAAACCAATGTGGTCTTTGCCTGCATTTATTCCGATCGTTTTTGAATTAACAATTCTATTTGGAGCTTTGAGTTCGGTTGGTGCGCTGATTTACATTTGCGGTCTTCCAAAGGTGGATCCACCAGTGATTGACCCTGATTTATCTAGCCATAAATTTGCTCTGTTTGTGCCGAAGTCATCTCAAGGTTATGACCAAAAGAAATTAACGGAATTGTTTAATCAAATGGGTGCAACGGAAGTTAAAGAGACACGATTTTAAGTTTGGAGTCAGAATGAAACGACTATGGTGGTTCACTCTTATATTTTTAATGGGATGTAACGCGGGTAAAAACCAAACGAACATCGAAGTGATTCAGAATATGATGGATCAGCAATCCATTAAGTCTCAGGACTGGTATCCAACAGATGGTGATCGCACTCAGATGCGTCATCCTCCAGAAGGAACAGTGCCAAGAGGATTTGAAGTTTATCCTTACCCGAATGATCCGGAAGCGGCTGGGCAGAATCTAAAAAACCCACTGGCTGGAGACTTTTCCGCTGAGACTTTAGAGTTGGGACAAAAGAATTACGTGATTTACTGTGGTGTTTGTCACGGAATGAAGGGCGATGGTTTAGGTCCTGTGGCGGCAGCAATGGCTGTTAAGCCTCCAGCTCTGCTTTCAGATAAGGTGCGAACCTTCCCAGATGGAAGGATTTATCACATCATCGTTCGCGGTCAGGGTGTGATGGGTAGCTATGCCTCTCAAATACCAGCACCCAAAAGAAAAGATGAAAAAGACAGACGTTGGGCCATTGTGAATTACATTCGCAGTCTTCAAAAAGGGAACTAAAGTTTAAAGGAATAGGTGATATTTCATGGCAGCGACAACTCAAAAAACCACTTCCGCCCCAGGCACCCTTGCCGTGGATTCCCGAATCAAAACGGGGTCGATGATATTTATCGCACTCGGCATAATCAGCTTTGTTGCGCTCTTGTTTATGAATAAGGAGCGCGCCTGGCACGCTTATTTGACAAGTTATTTTTATTTCACATCGCTTGCGCTTGGTGGACTTTTCTTCGCAGCCATTCAGCACATTTCTAAAGCGGGTTGGAGTGTGAATATTCGTAGGCTTTCAGAAAGTATGTCGGCCTTTTTGCCTGTCGCTCTTGTTGGTGGATTGGTTTTGTTATTTGGTGCTTCGACACTTTATATCTGGATGGATCAATCTGTTGTTTCTCAAGATCATCTTCTTCAACACAAATCGGGTTACTTGAATTTTCCGTTTTTCATCATTCGATTGCTGGTCTTTTTTGGAATCTGGATGTTTTTCTATAAGAAGATTGTAGGAATGTCTGTGAAGCAGGATGAATCCGGGGAAGTGTCATTGACTCATAAGCTCACAGCATATTCGATTGCGTTTATTCTTTTATTTGCTCTTTCATACTCTTTGTTCAGTATTGATTTATTGATGAGCCTTGAGCCGCACTGGTTTAGTACGATTTTTGGGGTGTACGCCTTTTCAGGGCTCTTCCAGAGCTCTCTTGCGTTTTTAATTTTGCTGGTGATTTTTTGTATGAAGAAAGGTCTTCTTAAGGGTTTTGTCGACGAGAACCACCTGCATGATTTAGGAAAGTTCCTCTTCGCATTCACAGTTTTCTGGGCCTATATTGCATATTCTCAATTTATGTTGATCTGGTATGCGAACCTTCCAGAGGAAACGGTCTTCTTCATGCATCGGATCAAAGGCGGCTGGATGTATGTTTCAACAGCTTTGATTCTTTTCAAGTTCGTGGTCCCATTTGTAGCGCTTCTTCCACAGAGAGCGAAACGAAACCCAACTCATTTGGCAGCCGTTTCCATTCTGATTTTAATTATGCAGTATGTGGACTTTTATTGGCTGGTGTATCCGAACCACGATGATCATCATGTGATCTTTAATTTGCCAGAGCTATTGATCTGGCTTGGATTTGGTGGGGCTTTCTTACTGACCACAATTAACTTTCTTGGTAAGAATTCGATCATTCCAAGAAAAGATCCAAGACAGCACGAGTCTAACCACCATCACGTGGTTTACTAGCTAGACCAGCAGACCAATTAGGCTGGTCGAATACTTTGTCAGATGCGCCGCTCAGCTTGCGGATTAGGTACGTCGGCGCACGGCTAGTGTACCTAATCCGCCAATATATGCGATCTGAGTATTACAATTCAGCAAGTGCTTTAAGTGTTTTATTCCAAGAGTCCTTATCGGCTTCCTCATCATAGGCCAAAGGAAGGTTGAATTTCTTGCCATTTTCAGTGGCCCGGGCGTTGGTGAAGGCATGAACCGCTTCCGGATAATTATGGAACTCATAGTCCACACTTGCAGCCTTCATTTCCTTTTCAAAACCCTGAACATGTTCTTTTGGGACCATAGGATCCGCTCCGCCATTAAAGACAAAAACTTGTGCCTTGGTTTTTTCTGGTGTGGCTTTGCTCATTCCTTGAAGCATTCCGTGATAGCTGAAGACCATGTCCAGAGGTGCGCCACGTCTTGCCAGCTCTAAGATCAATCCACCGCCGTAGCAGTACCCAAGTGCGGCTATTTTTTCTGGATCCACACTCTCTTGAGACTGAAGAGTTTCAAGAGCTTTATTAAATCTTGCCTCCGTGGTTTTGAAATCCTTCATTGTCTTTTGAGCAAAGGCTTGCGCATCTTTGGGATGAGTGGCGACTTTACGCTCTCCGTACATGTCCACAGCAAGGGCCACATAGCCTTGTCTGGCCAGCATTTCCGCCCTTGTTCTTGGATATTCGGTCTGACCCCACCACTCGTGAACCACCAATACGCCAGGGCGCTTCCCCTCGGACTTTGGAACTGCGAGATAACCAACCATTTTTGTTTTTCCGACATTATAGGAGATCTCTTTGGTTTCAATCTCGTAGGCCTTCTCGGATATTTGCTCCTGAGAGCTATCTTTTCTAAGCCCAGAGCAGCCCCCTAGGAGCCAGATTGAACTTACTATTAAGGCGGTGGTGAATTTCATAATACCTATCCTTTTTTAGGGTTTTAAAAAGCTTAGTTGAAGTCGATCTTCTCTAAAAGCCAAGACTATTCATAGCTCATATGGCGGTATATTCGCGGATTAGGGGCGGTATGCTCCGGAGAAGGGATTTTTAAGCTTTCCTTTTGATTCAAGTTTGATTAGGGTAGAAGTATGTTTCAAATCAAAATGACAGCGCAATCCATGACCACGTCCTGTTAATTCATGTCGGCTGTCAAAATTTATCTTCCCGACAATTCAGTAAAGACTTTTGACCACGAGCCCACTGTTCTCGAGGTGGCGGAGAGTATTGGCCCGCGTTTAGCGAAAGACACTCTTGGTGGGGTCATCAACAATGGCAAAGAGGTCGTGGATTTAAGAACGAAGCTGGAAGATGGTTCGAAAATTCGCATCATCACCTCAAAAGACCCGGAGAGCCTGGAAGTCATTCGGCACTCGGCAGCCCATGTGATGGCGCAGGCCGTTCAGGAGATCTGGCCGGAAGTGAAAGTGACCATCGGTCCTGTTATTGAGAATGGCTTTTATTATGACTTTGATTCTCCCATTCATTTCACTCCAGAGGATTTGGAAAAAATTGAAAAGAAAATGGAAGAGATCCTCAAAAGAAACGACCCCGTTGTAAAAGAGGTTGTTCCGACGGATCAGGCCATCGAGACCTTTTCTAAAATGGGTGAGCGCTTTAAAGTTGAGATCATTAAAGATCTGGGTGATGCAGAGATTTCAGTTTATCGACAGGGAAAGTGGTTTGATCTTTGTCGTGGTCCTCATGTGCAAAACATCGGACAGATTAAAGCGGTGAAAGTTTTAAGTCTTGCGGGTGCGTATTGGCGCGGGGATGAAAACAATCCTCAGCTTCAAAGAATTTACGCCACAGCTTTTAATGATAAAAAAGATCTTCAAGAGTATTTGCACAACCTCGAAGAGGCTAAAAAAAGAGATCATCGAAAACTTGGAAAAGATTTAGGTCTTTTTCATTTTCATCCATTGAGTCCTGGAGGTCCATTTTTCGCTCCGAAAGGAACGATCATTTATAATGAACTTCAAGGTTTGATGCGCGAAATGTATCGCAAGTACGACTATAAGGAAGTGATTACTCCTCAGGTTTTTGATGTGGATCTCTTTCACCAATCGGGACACTACGAAAACTACCGCGAAAATATGTATTTCACTGAGGTTGAAAAGAAGACTTTCTCTTTTAAACCTATGAATTGTCCCAGCCATTGTCTTCTTTATCAGGCCGAGAAAAAATCCTACCGCGATCTGCCGTGGAGAATTGCGGATTTCGGACGACTTCATCGCTATGAACGAAGCGGGACCATGCACGGGCTGACTCGCGTAAGAACCTTTTGTCAGGATGATGCTCATATTTTTTGCCGGGTGGATCAGATCCAGGATGAGATTCGCTCGTTTATGATTTTACTTGGTGAGGTCTATAAGACCTTGGGGCTTGATGAGTACACAATCTACTTATCCACTCGACCTGAAAAACGCATGGGTTCAGAAGAGGTTTGGGATACAGCGGAAGGTGCTTTGAAATATGCGCTTGAGAGTTTGAATCTTCCTTATACGATCAATGAGGGCGACGGCGCATTTTACGGACCAAAACTCGATATTATGTTTGTGGATGCGTTGAAGCGCCCTTGGCAGCTTGGAACTTTGCAAGTCGATTTCAATTTTCCAGAAGCATTCAAATTGGATTATGTGGGCGAGGATAATAAGGAGCATCGTCCAGTGATGCTTCACCGCGCGATTTTAGGATCATTGGAGCGCTTTATTGGAGTTTATTTGGAGCACACGGCAGGGCATCTGCCAACTTGGTTGGCTCCGGTGCAGGTGAGTCTTCTCACTGTGACAGATCGACAGCTCGAATATGCCAAGGAATTAAAAGTGAAATTATTTGCACAAGGTCTGCGTGTGCAATTGGATGAACGCTCGGAAAAGCTAGGTTATAAAATTCGTGAAGCGCAGCTGCAAAAGACTCCTTATATGATCATTCTTGGTGATAAGGAGCTTGAGAATAAAACAGTATCTGTGCGACTTCGCTCTGGGCAGAACAAAGAAGGCTTGAGCATAGACAGTTTTGTAGAAGGTGTAAAAAACGAGATTCAAAACAAATCATTAAAATCATTTCTAGAAGGTCAATAAAGGAGGAAATTATTCAAAAGTTTAGCAGTGGATCTAAGCCACCAGGCGGAGACAGAGGAAAGGGAAAACCAGGCGGAGGCCGATTTGGACGAGACAAGTCTAAAAGAGGTGAGCACCGTATGAATGAAGAAATCGATGCTCCACAAGTTCGTCTCATTGATGATGAGGGAACCATGCTTGGAGTGATGTCTCCCCGAGAAGCTTTGAGTATTGCCCAGAATAAGGGATTGGATTTGATTGAAATCGCCCCGACTGCAAAACCACCGACCTGTAAAATAATGGATTATGGAAAGTGGAAGTATGAATCCAAAAAGAAAGAAAAAGCGGCGAAGAAAAATCAATCTGTAATCACCATCAAGGAAGTTCAAGTTCGGCCGCGAACCGATGAGCATGATCTTGAAACCAAAATGAAGCATGCAAGACGTTTTCTTTTAGAGGGCGACAAAGTGAAGGTGAATCTGCGCTTTTCGGGGCGAGAGATGGCTCACCAAGATATCGGACTTGCGACTCTTAAGAAGTTCTCGGAAGGTTTGGCTGATATCAGTGTGGTTGAAACCCATCCAAAGCTTGAAGGACGCCAAATGTTTGTTCTTCTTGGGCCGGACCCTGTAAAAATTAAGGAGTATGAGAAAGCCAATAAGACTCAGGCTCCAAAGAGTCCAGAGAAACCTAAGGAAAATCAGTAATATAAGTCTAAGAGCCTTGCGAGATTTCTATCTTAGTCTCGCTGGCTCTTCTTTTGACGCACTTCTTGCCATAGAGAGAGAATCTAGCTATAACTGACGCCTTCATAAGTACTGCATTAGGCCCAAAAGTGGAGTTGATTGGACAATTCCCGCCTGACCAGGAAGGAGAAAAAATGAAACAAAAGACCCATTCCGGGGCAAAGAAGCGTTTCAAAGCGACGCCAAGCGGAAAAATCAAAAGAAAACAACAGGGAAGACGCCACTTACTAGAAAATAAATCATCTAAGCGCAAACGTCTTTTGGGAACGACCCAGTACGTTCACTCAGCGAACGAGTATCAAGTGACTCGTTGTTTGCTTCCGTAATTTTAAATTTTTAATTTTTGAGGTGATTTATGAGAGTTAAAGGTGGGGTTTCAACCCGAAGAAGACGTAATAAGGTTTTAAAAAGAGCGAAGGGTTTTTATTCAGCAAACTCAAGAGCGATCAGCCATGCGGCTGAAAAAGTAGACCGCGCTCAGGTTTATGAATACCGCGATCGTCGAGTTAAGAAACGTGAATTCAGAAGACTTTGGATCCAAAGAATCAATGCTGCAGCACGATTGAATGGCACCAGCTACTCCAAGTTGATGGGTGCATTGATTAAAGCGGAAATTGATATCGATCGAAAAATCCTTGCGGATTTGGCTGTTCGAGATGCATCTGCATTCACAGAGCTTGTTCGCAAGGTGATGAATTAGGCGTAGCCCGTCGTGGCGACTCTTAAGGAAAAAGAATCTATTCAACAATTTGAACAGCGGAAGGTGGATCATATCCACCTTTCACTGAACTCTAGTTATCAAGCGAGCGAGTTTTCAGATCTTGATCGTCTTGAGCTCAACCACGAAGCTCTTCCTGAGCTCAATTTTGATGAAATTTCAACTGAAACAAATGCGCTAAGCTTAAGGCTTTCCACACCTTTTTTGGTCAGCTCCATGACAGCGGGACATGTGGGCGGAGTCGATCTCAATCAGCGGATTGCGAAGGTCTGTGCCAAACGAGGCTGGCTCATGGGTGTTGGATCTCAACGGCGTGAACTTTTCGATTCTGAGGCTGCAAAGGAATGGCTCATTCTCAAAGAGAAGTCTCCTGATGTGAAGCTTCTTGGAAACATTGGAATCAGTCAGCTGATCCAGACGTCCACTCAGAAAATGGAAGAATTGGTTCGCTCGCTTGGAGCCGTTGGGATGATTGTTCATCTGAACCCGCTTCAAGAGTGCCTGCAGCCTGAAGGAACGCCTCAGTTTCGCGGAGGCTTTGAACGGATCAAGGAGCTTTCAGAGAGCTTAAGTGTTCCAGTGATTGTGAAGGAGACGGGCTGTGGCTTTTCGAAGTCCACGTTGATGAGACTCAATGAAAGCAAAGTGGCCGCTGTGGATGTCAGTGGGCGTGGCGGAACCCATTGGGGACGAATTGAGGGTGGAAGAGCCAGAGAAAACCTCAAACTTCATGAAGCCTCTCAAACTTTTTCTTCCTGGGGAATTTCCACCGCAAAAAGCGTTCTGAACGCACTTGATATTCGGCCCAATTACGAAATTTGGGCTTCAGGTGGAGTTCGATCTGGATTAGATTCTTGTAAACTCTTGAGCCTAGGCTCTCGGGTGGTTGGATTTGCTCAGCCTGTCCTCAAAGCGGCGCTCAAGTCCGAAGACGCTCTGGACGAGTGGATGGAAAAAACGGAGTTTGAATTGAAAGTTGCCATGTTTTGTACCGGATCTAAGGACTTGAATGAACTCACAGAAAAAAAGGTGTGGCAGTGGCGAACGTGATAACGGACAAATTAAATTCTTTTGCTGGATTCTCAAAGCTCTCTAGAAACGAGCGATTTGAGAGGCTTGTCCAAATTGGTGCGCTGACCAAAGAAGATGTTCAGTTCTTAAAGGCGGGATCGCCTCTGGATTTTGAACTGGCTGAAAAGTTTATTGAAAATGTGATTGGTTATTTTCAGATTCCGATGGGAGTTGCTACAAATTTCGTTATCGATGGTCAGCCTCGCATCATCCCTATGGCAGTAGAGGAAACATCCATCATCGCTGCTGCCAGTAAGACCGCAAAGTGGGTGAGGGAGCATGGTCGTATCATGACCAAGCTTTTAGGACGAGAAATCATTGGTCAAATTCAGCTTGCGAAAATAAAAAACAAAGAAGCGTTTAAGGAAGCTATAGATCAAAACTCCAAAGAATGGATCCGATTATCTAACGAAGAAGTTGCATTTGGACTTGTTCGTCGTGGGGGCGGGGTCACTCGAATTGAAACTCGCTTTATTGAGCGTGAGGATGCCGGCACCATGGCCGTGGTCCATGTTTACGCCGATCCTTGTGACGCTATGGGTGCGAATATCATCAATCAGGTTTGCGAGTTTTTGAAACAACCGATTGAAGAGGTCACCGGCGAAAAAGTGACCATGTGTATTCTATCTAATCTTGTGGACTCCCGAGTCACACAAGCCAAAGTCGAGATGACTGGGCTTGATGATGAGCTTATGGAGAAAATTGAAGAGGCTTCGCTTTTTGCCAGACTGGATCCTTACCGTGCTGCCACAAACAATAAGGGTGTTTTAAATGGGATTGATCCTATTCTTATTGCAACCGGAAATGACTGGCGCGCAGTTGAGGCGGGGATTCACGCTTATGCCTCCCGTGATGGACAGTATCGAAGTGTGACGAGGTGGAAGCGGGAAGAAAATAAACTCGTTGGTATTTTTGAGGCTCCTCTTGTTCTTGGCGTTGTGGGCGGTGTGACCAATTTGCATCCCACAGCAAAAATGTCTTTGAGGATGCTTGAAGTTGAAAGCGCAGAAGAGCTTTCAAGAATCTGTGCCGCGGTGGGATTGATCCAAAACCTGGGAGCCATCCGTGCGCTCACCACAGTTGGCATTATTGAAGGCCATATGAGACTTCATATTAAAAACCTGACTCTTGGTGCAGGAGCTAAAGAAAAGGAAATTCCCTTTGTGCAAAAGCGCTTAGAGGAGATTTTATCTCTTCAAAAAAGAATTTCATTGAGTCATGCTATCGAAGCATTAAAAGAATTCCGCTCGAAATCAAAATCTCCAATTAGCGAATCGCCATGAAATTGAGCTGTCCGAGTAAAACTTTTCTCTGCGGAGAATATGGAGTCTTACTTGGCGGCCAGGCCCTGGTTTTAACTCATGAACCTCGCTTTCAACTTTCCATTTCCCATAGCAAAGAGAAATCCATTTTCCCAGAGTGGCTTCATAAAGAGAGTCCGGCTGGAAAGCTTTATCTTGAAAATCGATCCTTTGCCGAAGACTTTCAGTTTGAGTTTTTAGATCCTCATTCTGGTGGCGGGGGATTTGGAGCATCAGGTGCGCAGTTTCTTATGCTTTATTATTTCTTCCGGAAATTGAAGAATCACACGGAAGAGCTGATGAGTGGAGTATTGTTGAAAGATTTCAAACGTTTTGACTCATCTTCCTCTAGTGGAAGTGATGTCTTAGCTCAATTCGTGGGGCGAACAGCGAAGCTGGATCTGGCTTATCCTCAAAACTCGATCGCTCTTTTTTGGCCTTTTAAGGACTTAAATCTCCTGATTGTTCCTACAGAAAAAAAACTCCCAACCCATGAGCATCTAAAAAATCTCGATCCATCGGGTTTAGGGGTGTTTAAAGATTTATCATTAAAAATCATTGAGTCCTTTGAAAGCACCCAAAAGGAAGAATTTTTAAATGGACTTTATGAATTC
>CAZWVK010000073.1:0-12886 GCA_964636785.1 uncultured Pseudobdellovibrionaceae bacterium
AAAAAACGTAGCGCCCTAAGTGGAGAAGTTGCTTTGCTTTTACTGGGCGAAGCTCAATTGGGATTTGCCTCCAAAGGAACTATTTATGATTTTGATGAGACTACCCATTCCCATTGCAGCGGTGACCCAAAAGGATGCTGCAAAAATGAAAATGGCTGCGCAAAGGCCATTCTTCGTGGCAGCGGAGATATATTTGTTTCCATGCTTTTTCAAGATGCTCAAGGAATTGGTGAGTTTCATTTTCAAGATCTCAAAGGACAGAGCGTATGTGGCCTTTCAAGAAATCCATCCGCGTTTAAAGATGTGAAGTTTGCAGATTCAAATTCACTTTGCACCGCTCAACGTGGATCAGCGCTATCATTAGGAATGGTTTACGCGTCCATCTGGAATGAAGTGAGAAGCAAATCCAACTCGACTCAAGTGGATAAGGTCTTCTTAAAGCACCTTTATAAGCTCAATGGGAAAGATGATTTCAATTCTGCCTTACAGAAAATCCAAGAAACCTGTCTTGAACTTGGCTATAGTGAACTGAGTACAGTCTTTGCGAACGAGTTCGCTCGCCGCAGATAGCGGTTTTACTTTCCAACCCATCTTTGCTCGCTTCGATCTGGAAGATAAGCCATTGGATCCACGGGAAGTTTGTTTTTGATCAACTCGAAGTGAAGATGAACACCGGTTGCGCGTCCGGTTCTTCCCATTCGACCAACCCGATCACCGAGGCGAACGACATCCCCTTCACGAACATCAATGCGATCCAGATGAGCATAAAGACTTGCCCATTTCGGACTGTGCTCAACCATGACCATTTTTCCGTAACCGCGAAATCCTTGTCCGCTATAAATCACTCGTCCCGAATGAGCGGCGTATATATCCGATCCTTTCGGCCCACGAAGATCAATTCCAAGATGACGTCTTTTTTTATGAGGCTTAAAGACTTGAGAAATATCAACTTTACCGACGGGCCAGGCCAGTTGAAATTCACCAGAATGAGTTGAAAAAGTCCGATTGGATGCAGACCTTGAAATCACACCACCAGGTCCACGGTAGGTCTCAAAGGAACTTCTATAGTGTCCGCATCCAGCTATTAGAAGCGCACTCAAAGATAGTAATATCGAAACTCTCATATCTTATGAGTATATCGGAAAGCGCACACACAATTCTTTAATCTGGTCCTTGATCGTGGATAAAAGCTTCTCATTTTGAGAATCATTTAAGACATCGGCAATCCATTTGCCGATTTGCTTCATTTCGTTTTCCTTCATTCCTCTCGTTGTAAGAGCAGGGGTGCCAATACGAATTCCGCTCGTTACAAAAGGCGATCTCTTTTCATTTGGTACGGTGTTTTTATTGACCGTGATTCCAGCAAGATCCAAAGCTTTTTCAGCATCTTTCCCAGTGATCTCTTTTTCTGAGAGATCAAGAAGAATCAGGTGATTGTCCGTTCCGCCGGTAACAAGATCAAAGCCTTGCTCTAAAAGCGTTTCCGCAAGAGCTTTGGCATTCTTCACCACTTGTTCGCTATAGGTTTTAAATTCAGGTTTTAATGCCTCACCAAATGCAACAGCCTTTGCGCCAATCACATGCTCAAGCGGTCCCCCTTGAATACCAGGAAATATTTTTGAGTTCAGCGCTTTTGCTCTTTCTTCTGAACACAAAATTAGTCCCCCTCTTGGACCTCTTAGAGTTTTGTGAGTGGTTGTTGTCACATAGTCCGCAAGACCAACAGGGCTTGGGTGAATGCCAGCGGCAACAAGGCCTGCAAAATGTGCCATATCGACAAGTAGGGTTGCTCCCACCTCATCCGCAATGGAGCGAAAGAGTTTAAAGTCCAAAACACGCGGGTAGGCGGAGTAGCCAGCAATTAGAAGTTTTGGCTTTTCTTTTTTTGCACTCTCAAGAATCCGGTCATAATTCAAGCGTCCTGTTTCAGGATCCAGACCGTAAGCAGATGTCTGAAATAAAATCCCACTGAAGTTCACAGGAGAGCCGTGAGTGAGATGTCCACCATGACTCAAATCCATCCCCATGATTTTATCGCCGGCCTTGCAGGCAGCCAAATAGACAGCCATATTGGCTTGTGATCCGGAATGGGGTTGCACGTTGGCGTGTTCCGCGCCAAAAAGTTTTTTCGCGCGATCAATAGCCAATTGCTCAATCTCATCCACGAACTCACAGCCCCCGTAATATCTTTTCCCTGGATATCCTTCGGCATATTTATTGGTAAGGATGGAGCCTTGAACTTCCATCACAGCTTTAGAGGTGTAGTTTTCAGATGCAATCATCTCAAGACCATATTCCTGCCGGTCTTCTTCCTTCTTAATCCATCGACTGATTTCAGGATCTTGTTTCGAAAGCAAACTCTCAGACATAGGGTCTCCTAGATCTT
Source organism: uncultured Pseudobdellovibrionaceae bacterium (assembly GCA_964636785.1). GTDB lineage: Bacteria > Bdellovibrionota > Bdellovibrionia > Bdellovibrionales > UBA1609 > UBA6776. The sequence goes on from CAZWVK010000073.1 coordinate 2,387, forward strand.
TTGAACGCGATTTTCGTGACGACCACCTTCAAACGGTGTTTCAAAAAATCGCTTAATTATTCTCAAATTCACAGATTCATCAACCAGTCTTGAAGCCAAACAAAGTACATTGGCATCATTATGTTCACGTGCAAGCTTGGCCATCTCTTCCGTCAAGCAAAGGGCCGCGCGAATCTGAGGGTGTTTATTAGCTGTGATCGCCATCCCTTGACCTGAGCCACAGATTAAAATTCCAAAGTGAGCTTCTCCGGTTTTATCAACCGCATTTGTTAATTCCTCACTCAAAAGGTGAGCATAATCCGGATAATCGACGGAATCTTTGGAGTCTGGCCCTAAATCTTTAAACTCAAGGTCTCTAAGTGAGGATTGAATTTTCGCTTTTAATTCAAAGCCCGCGTGATCGCTGGCGATAAATATCGTGTTCAAAACCTAAACCTTCCCGAAAAGAAGTGAACAGTTTGTACCACCAAATCCAAAACTATTATTTAAAACGTAACTGATTTTCTTTTCTCGAGCCGTCAACGGCACATAATCAAGATCACAATCTTCACTTGGATTTTCCAAATTGATCGTTGGTGGAACCACACCCTTATGAAGAGCCAAGAGCGAAATTACGCTTTCAATGGCGCCAGCCGCACCTAAAGTGTGCCCGGTCATACTCTTTGTACTACTCACCCATAACTTATAAGCATGATCTTTAAATACACGCTTAATCGCCTGAGTTTCACCTTCATCGCCTTGAGGAGTGGATGTGCCATGGGCGTTGATATAATCCATCTTCTCTGCAGGAAGCTTTGCATCCTGAAGCGCCATCTCCATAGAGCGAGATGCACCTTCTCCACCTGGTGACGGAGATGTCAAATGATAGGCATCACAGCTCAAACCAAAGCCAGAGACTTCACCATAGATTTTCGCGCCCCTTGCTTTCGCACGTTCATACTCTTCAAGAACAAGAACCGCTGAGCCTTCAGACAGAACAAAACCATCACGATCTTTATCCCAAGGACGTGATGCTCGAGCGGGCTCATCATTTCGAGTGCTCAATGCCTTCATGGCCGAAAATCCACCAATAGCTAAAGGACTGACTGCAGATTCAGACCCACCAGTCACCATCACATCGCACGTTCCAAGCTGAATATACCTTGCGGCTTCTCCGATGGCATGAGCACCTGAGGCGCAAGCTGATGAGATTGCATAGTTAGGACCTTTGAGATTATAGGTCATAGCAATTTGCCCGGAAGCTAGATTGGTGATGATCGCTGGAATAAAAAATGGAGTTAATCGACCTGGACCTCGATCCATTAAAACCTGGTGCTGCCTTTCAATCATCGGAAGCCCACCCATTCCCACACCGTAAAGACATCCCGTGCGAAGGCTTAGATCTTCGTTGTTTTCAAAAGAAAGACCAGAATCTTCAATAGCCATCTTGGTCGCGGCTAATGAGAGGTGAATAAACCGATCCATCTTTTTCTGTTCTTTTTTAGGAACAAATTGATCGAGATCAAATGGCTTTACTTCACCAGCAATTTTCGTATCGAACTGAGAGGCGTCAAACTGTGAAATCGGACCAATCCCGGATTCTCCATTCACAAGAGATTTCCAGGTTTCATCCGTATTCAACCCACAGGGAGTCATCATCCCCAGACCTGTTACAACAACTCGACGTCTCTCCATAGACATAAAAGGTATTACGCCTTTCCTTTTGAACTGAGATAATTTGTAACGTCGCTTACAGTCTTAAGCTTTTCAGCGTCTTCATCTGGAATTTCGATATCGAATTCTTCTTCCATCGCCATTACAAGTTCAACGATATCAAGGCTGTCTGCTCCAAGATCGTCAATAAAAGAAGCTTCAGGTTTGATTTTCTCCTGATCGACTCCGAGTTGCTCTTCAATAATTTTTGCAATCTTTGGCTGTAAAGACATGTTTTTCCTCCATATTTAATGTCTAATAACTCGTTTAATTTAACTCTAAAACCTATAAGTACAAGCCCCCATTGACTTGAAGCACCTGGCCAGTGATGTAGCGTGACATATCACTCACTAAGAAAGCTACGGCGTCTGCCACATCCTTGGGCTGTCCAAGGTCACCAAGAGGGATGTTTTTTGAAATCGCATTCTTTTGATCATCGGTGAGCTTATCTGTCATATCCGTTGCAATAAACCCAGGTGCAACCGCATTGACGCGAATATTTCGTGAAGCGATTTCTAAGGCCAAAGAGCGCGTAAAGCCCTCAAGTCCAGCTTTGCTCGAGACATAATTGGCTTGCCCTGGATTTCCCATTTGCGCCACCACACTTGAGAGATTCACAATCGAGCCGCTTCGCTGCTTCATCATAGGTTTCAAAACCGCCTTCGCGCAGAAAACCGCTCCCATTAAGTTGGTCTCAATCACTTCTCTAAAGTCCTGATCGCTCATTCTTAATAAGAGCTGATCTTTGGTGATTCCCGCATTGTTCACGAGGGAATCCAGGCCACCTAAACGCTCTAGCGCTTCAGAGACACCCTCATTGATGGAATCCATGGAGCGCACATCCAATTTAATATGAAAATGACCATCGCCAGGAAGAGAGTTTAAAACTCGCTCCGCAGAATCCGGACGGGACGTGTAGGTGAAGGCCACTCGAGCCCCAAGTTCAGCCAAACGAAAAACAATTCCTTCGCCAATCCCGCGGCTTCCGCCCGTCACTAAAACTTTTTTGCCATCTAAGTTCATGTTTTGATCAAGTCCTTTAATGTTTTAAGATCTTCCATCGAGTTCATATTGAATGTTTTTAGGTTTTCCGAGTCAATTTTTTTAGCTAGACCCGAGAGAACCTGCCCGCTTCCGCACTCAATCAATGTGGAGGCTCCAACGTTTTTAAGAGTTTCCATGCAACGAATCCACTGGACAGATTGTGAAACCTGATCGATCAGGTTCTTTCTCAAATCTTTGGCTTCACTCACCAATTCCCCATGCACGTTTTGCGCTATTGGAAAAGATGCGTTTTGAAAGTTCATTCCTTCCAAGACCTCACTCATTTTCTCTTGAGCAGGCTTCATCATCGTGCAGTGAAATGGAGCCGAAACCTTGAGTGGGATAAATTTAACTCTCATTTTCTCCTGACCCAAAACCTTTGGATCAAAGTTCTCTGCCAACCACTGGATAAGTTTAAGCTTTCCAGAAATAACAATTTGGCCGGGCGCATTGAAATTGGCCGGCTCAAGGGGAGTTAAACCTGTTTTTTCTTCCGCCCATTTGCAGACTTTAAGGACCTGTTCTGAATCAAGACCCATAACGGCTGCCATTCCGCCTTCGCCAACTGGAACTGCTGATTGCATTGCAAGTCCACGCTCACGAACCGCTTTAATCCCATCTGAGAAATTAAGCGCCCCTGAAGTCACAACAGCTGCATACTCTCCAATTGAATGTCCAGCCGCTGCTTTCGGCTGAAACCCAAACTCTTCTTTAAGGACTTGAAAGGAGGCCGTTGAAACCAATAAAAGACAAGGCTGAGTGTTTTCTGTAAGAGCGAGATCACTATCTGATCCATCAAAGCAGAGCTTTTTTAAATCCAAATGGATGCTATCTGATGCCTCTTCAAAAAGCCGTTTAACAAAACCAAATTCCTCATAAAGGAATTTCCCCATGCCCGGATGCTGACTTCCTTGACCAGGAAAAACCGCAGCTAAACTCAAGATCTACCCCCGTAAAATCAGTATTTCATTAGGACAGAGCCACTTGTAATTCCGGCTCCAAATGCAGTCAGCAAAATATTTTGGCCACGCTGAATACGACCATCCCGAATCGCTCTATCCATAGCGACAATGATTGTAGCTGCTGAGATATTGCCGATGTCTTTGATCTCAGTCACAACGCGATCCATAGAAATGCCAAAATGCTTCGCAACGGCTTCAATAATGCGGATATTCGCTTGATGAGGAATAATCCAACTCACTTCAGACGGATCCATCTCATTGGCCCTTAAGGCCTCATCACAAGCACGACTCATGGTCCGAACCGCATGCTTAAAAATCTCACGGCCATTCATACGAACATACTGCAGACGCTCATCCAAGACCTTCTGACTAAAGGGGAGAGCCGCACCACCTGCAGGTAGAACAAAGAGATCCGCAATTTTTCCATCCGCATGAAGATGCGAAGAATAAATTTTGGACTCCTCACTCTCTTCCGCGCGACTCACAACACACGCCCCAGCTCCATCTCCAAACAAGATGCAGGTGTTTCGGTCTGTGTAATCCACATAATGATGAAGAGATTCAGCAGCGACTAAGAGAATATTTTTATAATGACCAGTGCGAATAAATTGGTCAGCGATGGTAATTCCATAAACAAAGCCAGTGCATGCAGCGGAAATATCAAGTGCCATGCAATCTTTTGCGCCAAGCTTCGCTTGAAGCACACAGGCCGTGTTCGGCATGATCTGGTCTCCAGAAACTGTGGCAACCAAAATCATGTCGATATCTTCTGCGCTTAAGCCCGCCTCTTTAAGGGCGATTTGCGAAGCTTTCAGCGCCATATCGCTTGTTAATTCACCTTCGGCAGCAATATGACGAGCTGAGATCCCAGTGCGCTCAACGATCCATTCGTCACTGGTCTCGACCATTTTTTCTAAGTCTTGATTAGTAAGTAGCTTTTCAGGAAGGTAGGAGCCCGTACCCGCAATTTTGGAGCGGTAAAAGGAACGGTCGCGGCCCTTATCCATTTCCAATCCTAGTTTGCAGCCGCAACGATTTCGCGACCCTTATAGTATCCGCAGCTTGCGCAGACGTGATGAGGTCTAGCTAAGCCTCCACAGTTTGGGCAGTTTTGCGCTGCAGGCGCGGTTAGAAAATCATGAGCTCTTCTCATGTCACGGCGAGATCGAGTGGTCTTTTTCTTGGGTGTTGGCATATTTATCCTCTAAAAGTTCGTAAGTATTAGCAAAAATATTGGTGAAATCAACCCTTTAATTTAAGACCTTCAAGAGCTTTGAACGGATTTTGCTTCTGCTCGAGAGGTTTTTCGTCTTTTCCTAATGAGAGCCAATCCCGCTTAATCTGGCTTAGATCCTCACACTCATGCCCTGGATCGACATCGCCTTGGGGTCTCAGTGGCTCTAAAAGAGCGATCTGCTCGTGCACCAATTCCCCTAGATTGGCCGTGTGGCTCTCCAAGTAGGTGCACTGAGGTTGGCCTTGCTCCCATTCATGGGAATGATTGTTTCGAGAGGCGTGATCCCCTTTTTGATATGGATTTTGGATGACTAAGAGCTCTTCAAAGTGCTGTTCAATGGGGTGAAAATACTCTCCACCGCAATCTGAGCAAATCAAGGGGAGACGGGTTTTCACATCGCCCTTCATTAAATATGCATTCCCGATCTTTTCGATCTCAAGATGAACTGAGTAATCCTCTTCACCTATCAGATCCTTCAAGACCTCATTTAAGTCCCCGAATTCACGCCGAGTATTGAACTCAAGCGGCTCATTTGCGACTTCATTCAAGTTCAACTTCAATGGAAAATAATTGGATTTCTTCGATGCCATAATCACGAAGCACTATAGGGCAATGCCACAGCAAGTCAAGATCTCACTTTGAAACGTCAAATCCTTAGTCAGTTGAAAGACGTGGTGAGTCCCTGATCAATCTTTAATAGGTCCTGAGGAGCCAGCGCGAAATTAAAAGGGTCTGAGTGTGCATAGGCCTTGCACAAACCTATTTCCAAACGAGGAGAGCCAAGAAATGAAAACGATCCTTCTTTTAACTTTAAGCTTTTCAACTTCTGCATTTGCAGAATTTGAGAAACACGAGCCCGCAAAAATCAACTTCAACCAAATGATTGAAGCCAATCATCGCGAAAACTTAAAGATTCAAGATGATCTCAGTCGAAAGGGTTTCGGTCAGCGTCCTGCCGGCCATAAAAAGATGAAAAAACAAGTGACAGACTTTTTAGATGCCGAAGTGGGATGGGGAGAAGCTCCTAAAGTCGTGGATCGACGTTTTAACAGCGTGGGCGAGCCCAAAGTGCGATTAATTCCGAAATCATAATTTTTTTAAAGAAGGATTCGAAAAATGAAATTTCAAGCCGTCTGCTTACAAACAATCCTGTTCTCCTTACTCGTTGGCGGAAGTGCGGTGATGGCTGAGTCCAAAGGGGTTTACTTCTCCCATCAAAGAATCTCGGTTCGGGATGAAGCTCCACACCATCAGTTTCGAATTCCATCGAATGCTTATGAAGCCAGTCTCAGCTTCTGTCAGAAACGCGGATATTCATCCATCTTGGGATTTCATCACGAGCAAATCAAAGGGCAGTGGTTTGTTTCAGATCTCATTTGCTCTCATCAAACCGAAGCGTCCCGTTCACTCAAACAAGCCGCAAAAGCTCATATCGCACAAGACCGCGTAAGCCGAGGTCAAAGTATACAGGACGAAGACCGCGTGCTATTAAACTACTTGGTCGGCAAAGGAATGTTTAAGCGGGTAGGACCATTAAATAATAAAGGTCCCACCAAAGTCTCCAATCACTCGACAAAATCCCAGTTCGTAAGACGCTAATGGCTTGAAACGAATTATTTTAACAAATCGTTACAATCGAGCTTTAGCGATTTGAATTCCGACTCATCAAAAAGTGGGACATTTCCTGGTGGCTGAACTTGCGAGTAAAGTTTCCGCTTTCTGTCCTCAACAATTTCTTCAATATTTGCAACCGAATCCGGAAGCAGATCCTGTGATCGAATCGAGCCATCTCTTTTTAAGCTTCGGCCCGTAAGACCTGAAACCTTGCTTCGAATCCAGGTTTGCGTGGAGAAAAACCAATTTGGATTTTTAATTTCACTCACATCCACCATTTGAGCTTTCTCAAAAAACGGCGCCATCTCTTCTTGTTTAAGAGTTCCTTTTTTTGCTAGCTCTTTGGAAAGAGGAACAACAACCGTATCGAAATTTTTAACCAAAAGCTCACGCGCCAAAGCTCGGCCCTCAAGAATGAGTTTACTCACTTCAGCTTCAAATTTGCGCTTCTTTTCCTCTGAAAAGCGCGACACAAAATCGTTAAGCTCCATACCGGCCGGCACAGATTCTGTGCCCCAGGCTTCTGAAAGGCCGAACTTTAAAACAGCAAGCTCTGCAAGACGAGTTGCTCGCTTCATATCATTTTCTTTTCCAGCCGAATGAACTTCAGATTGAGTGATCAATCGCTCTGCCGTTTCTCCCGCTGCAAGCTGTGCAATTCTTCGAATCACCCACTCCCGAGTGATTTTTCCATCCATATAGATGCGTGACTCGGCAATCCCAGCATAGGCCACCCATTCAAGACCAATTTTTGCCACACCTGGCACAATGGAAATGAGTTTTGGCTCCGTAAGTCCTTCAAACAAAAGCTTTTCTGCCAATGCATGGCCGACTTCATGGTAAGCCGTAACGATTCGTGAGTGGTCAGAAACTCTTGAAAAACTATTCTCATTCTGGTCTTTGACCTTAGGCAGTTTAAAGAGCCCTGAATACTCACTCACATCCGAATAAAGCATAAAGCCATCGTCCGATTTTTTAATAAGTATTCGGCTTCCAGAGGGAACCTTAGATTTCAACAGTTGAACTTCAAGCGGAGCGAGAAGATCGTCTTTGATATAGGCATCAATTGAGGCCCCTTGATCTCGAAGATTAAAGGCATTTTCAATAATGGAGTGAACAAACGCTTCATAATCCTCAACGCTTGCAAATCCAAGATCCCAGCCACGATGACCATCAGATGCTTTGATCTTTTTAATCATCTGCGAAAGCTTAAGCTGAGTGAGTTGCTTTAAAGACTTATAATTGTGAGGCGAAACAAAGAAGATATTATTAAGTCCCCATCTCGCAAGCAAAGGCTCTGGAAAGTTCTTTTCCAAGATCACACGCTGCATTTCCCGGTCTTTAGTGAGGCGCTTTGAGATCTCATCCCAAGCCATCATTTGCTGTTCCATTGGAACATCGCGAGGAACGTTTTTATAGAGCTCAATTCCTGAGTTTCCAGTCACAATGACTTTCACTCGCGACATATCGCGATCTTTTCCATCGGAAAAAGTACTCAAGATGGGCTCTCTAAAAAAGTCATATAAGCTTTTTAAAAGATCAGGATCTCTCACATTGGAAAGCTCATCCATCACGACCACCACATCACCATCCAGACGATCATAGTGCTTCATAAAATCGGATGGAATGGGATTGCCAAAACTGTCGCGAACTCCAAGAATTCTGGTTTTGAACTCATGAAGAGTTTGCACCTGACTAAAATCAATCACCAAGGCATTCTTATCATCCCCAGTGAGCGCTTCGGTGATGGCTTTTGAAAGCTCTGTCTTTCCTGTCGAAGTTGGTCCCATCAAAACAATTGCACTCGCACTGCGCGGAGAATCTGATTTCTGAGAAGTTCGGTTCGCAAGACTCAAAACACGATCGGATACGCGTTCAGCAATTTCATCCACTCCAAACACTCGCGACTTGATCACTTCAGGAAGACGAGCCAAGCGATCGATCAACGCATCATCAATAGGCTCTGCAATAAGATCTTTTTCCGTCGCCTTAATAAGCTGATGAAATGTGCCGAGGTCTTGACCTTCGTCAGAGACGACTTTGATTTCAAGAGATTTGGTTCCGTTGTCGTTTGAAACGACAGAGATGGTCAGTTTAAGCGGAAAATCTGAATCGATAGTTCCACTCTTAAAGAATTGAATCAAAGGCTCTTTGATGAGCGAGCGAATTTTAGTCGCAATTGGGCGACCATTGTCTTCCGCATTGTAATCATAAGACTGAACAAATTCATAAATGGAATCCGGCCAGACAATCTCAATCCCAGGATTAAGAGGTGAGGCCTTTTTATAACTGCGGCTCAAGCGATCCAACTCGATTTTAGCAATGGCTTTCAGCGACTCAGGAGAGAGTGGCCTTAAGAGAAGAAGAAAGCGATCAGGTATACGGTTTAAAAGCTCTTCAGAAATGCCTTCTCGACCCGCGGAGCCACCGCCGCGAGCCGGGCCATTTGTAGCCATGATGTCGGCTTTGAGTGCTTTCTTATCAAGATGAACTCTCTGCCATTTCCCAAGCATCTCGTCAAAATTCAAAGATTTGCCGTAGCGCTGACCATTGCTCTCTCGTGAAGTGATCAAAGAAATCCCCTCATTCGAAGCAATCACAAAGCGAACCGGAACCTGAATTTGCGCCAAGCCACCATTTGGATTGTTAACGGAAAAAAGTCCCTTCTCTAGAGCTTGTTTAATAAAAACATCTTTGATCTCTTTGGACCAGCTGTGAAACTCGTTGATAAAAACAACTGCAGATTCAGGAGGCGCAAAGTTTGGAAGATTGGAGCCTTTCCAATCGGGATTCTCAATGATCTTTAATCCTTCTTCCGCTTTATCGAGTTTGTACCTTCCGCCAGAGTGATTGACGAGAAACTCAAGAAAGGGCGGCAAGTTTTCAGAACCAACATATCCCGTTGCTGAACCAAGAACTTGCCAAAGATCGGGCCGCTCACGCATGAGCGGAAGTCGAAACATGTGTTCGTGAAAGGCCCCCTCTTCCCCATGGAGAGCATCAGTGAAAGCCTCAGCCGCCGTGTCTTTTCCGGTTCCCGGACTTCCCATGAAATAGATAACATCCGGAGTGTTTTCTGGACTGGATGTGAATAACCGCTCCCACTCCAATGCCTCCAGTGCTTCGATCACTTCCGGTTGGCCAATGATTCTTTTGTTTAAGATTTCTGAGAATTCTTTAAGATGTCTTTCCGCTGAGCCCTTATCCATTCTGGATCGACCCAAGAGTTCATCAATCGAAGGTAGCGGTTCTGCATCCGTCTTCATTCCCAGAGCCGTTCGCAAATTTTCTAAACGACTTAAATTCTTCTGTGACAGGGAGTGTTCTGAGCTCAATTTGTAGCGCGCATTTTTTAAAACTTTGATTGCTGTGTCCAGATCACCGACGAGATCTTTATCTTTTGAAGAAGCCATAAATTTAATGGCTTCAATGGCCCCCTCTTTGATGTCTGCATCTTGATCACCAAGCTGAACATGAAACATTTCGAATTTAAGTCGCGCCCAGATCGTCATCAAGGATTCATAAAATGGATATTGACTGAGGACATCAATGGCATTGATGTCCTTTTCCACTTCCTCGGGTAAAAGGTAAGTGTCAGACCCTTGCTGAATACGATTTCGCACACTGTGAAAGTGAGGAGTAAGAGCCTCAACAATAGTTATAATTTGTGATCGCTTGAGCTCTTTGAAGTCGACCGCATTCACTTCCGCATACGCAGATGTTTGCACAAACGAAAACAAGAAAACTAAACTCAAAAGATTTGTAAGTCTTTTAGACCATATATTTTTTAGTGCAACGTTATAAATGTAACTCAAAATATCCCCTCTAAACCCTCTAATACGTCCAAAGACAGCGGTATATCAGTTCTGGTTCCAATTTGGCGCTGTTAAATTTTCAATCCGGCGGGAAAAATCTACAGGGTAAAAAAGAATCAGATCAAAATTACGAGGA
>CAZWVK010000074.1:0-6926 GCA_964636785.1 uncultured Pseudobdellovibrionaceae bacterium
CGACCAGATCCTCAAGAACAAAGCCCTCATCATCATAATCCCCAATATGAACTCCTGTGAGGATCGCCTCTTTAAATCCACTCTTATAAAGCTCATTGACTCTTTGAACGAGCTCCTTCCTTGAGAGACTTCGACTTTTACCTCGCGCAAACGGAATCACACAGAATGTGCAAAAACTATTGCAACCATCTTGGATTTTTAAAAAAGCTCTTGAGTGTGAAGAGTCAAGGCCACCTCCGGCCTCAAGATCATCCTTCTTAAAAATATTGGATTTATAAACTTTGGATTGAACTTTCCCTTTGTAAAAATCCTCGATGATTCTTTCAAGCTCGCCCTTATGAGAATTAGCCACCACCAAATCAACACCCGACAATTTCTCAAAACTTTCGGTATCCACTTGAGCGGCACAGCCTGTAACGACGACCAGTCCGTTTGGATTTTTAGCTTTGATACGTCTCGCTTCCTTGACAGCGTCTTTGGTCGCAGCTTCGGTGACAGCACAAGTATTGAGAATAAAAACATTTGGTTGATTCGAAGGACTCCAACCTCGATTCAAAAATCTCTTTTCTAAAAGACCAGAATCATAGGTGTTCACCTTGCAGCCAAAGGTTTGAATATTAAAATCGAGATTTAAGCGATCCATCCGCCGCCAACCAGCTGATTGCCACGATAAAACACAGCCGCCTGACCTTTTGTAACAGCTCTTTGTGGCTCCAGAAATTCAACATTCATTTCATTCTCGTTCAATCCAACAACTCGTGCAGGACTTCCGCGGTGCTGAAAGCGAATCTTCACTCGAAACTCATCGCCCACTTTCACTTCATCGAGCCAATTAAGCCGAGAGAGTTTTAAGCAGGAAGAATAAAGATGCTCTTCGCTTCCAAGCCAAACCGAAGCGTCTTCAGGATCAATTTTAACCACATAAAGAGGCTCTCCGGTGGCAACACCTAAGCCTTTTCTCTGTCCGATTGTAAACTGATGAAAGCCCTCGTGCTGAGCAATCACTTCTCCACTTGGAAAAAGCCGAATGGCACCGGGCTTTAAAAGATCCTTGGCCACATTTTCTTCAATAAATTTCTTATGCCCTTTATCGCCAATAAAGCAAATTCCAGTGGAGTCTTTCTTTCTCGCCACTGGAAGACCAAACTCTTCGGCCATTTGTCTCAATGCTGGCTTTTGCAAATGACCCACTGGAAAGAGAATGTGATTTAGAAGCTCAGGCTTTAAAGTGAAAAGAAAATAGGTCTGATCTTTAAAGCCGTCTTCCGAAGATACAATCTGAGGCTTTCCGTTGAGGGTTTGAATCTGCGCATAATGCCCAGTTGCCACATACTGACAATCGAGCTCTTTCATTTTTTTAAAGAGATGGTCAAACTTCAAGTAAGTATTGCAGTTCACACAAGGAATCGGTGTTCGGCCCTCTAGGTAGGATCCGACAAAATCATCGATCACATAAGCTTGGAACTTTTCTTCACAATTGATCACATAAAAGGGAATACCTAAAACATCACAAACAGCTCTTGCATCATCCACATCTGTGCTGGAGCAGCAAGTGCCGTTTCCTTCCTGAATATCACATGAATTGGCTGAGTAATCCCAAACCTGCATTGTGGCGCCAATCACCTCATAACCTTGCTTCACAAGCAGAGCTGCTGCCACTGAAGAATCCACTCCACCACTCATTGCAACTAAAACTCTAGGCTTCATAAGCTCTCTTTTCTTCCATTTTCAATGCTCGAAGTCTTACAACAATTTCCTTGAGCTCATCTACAAAAAGATCAACCTCATTGAGTGTATTGCCGACACCAAAACTCACTCGGAGTGAGCTTTGAGCTTCCTCTTTTGTATAGCCCATGCTCAAAAGAACCGGAGAAGGTTCGGGATTACCTGCACTGCAGGCCGCTCCCGTACTGACTGAAAACCCCTTCACATCCAGATTCATAAGCAATGTTTCACCATCCACATTCTCCAAAAGGACTTTAGAGGTGTTTGCAAGTCTCAGAGACTTCCCACCCACAACTTGTACGCCTTGGATTTCTTTCGCAATTCGATCTTCAAAGCGATCTCTTAGAGTTCGGATTCTTTCCACTTCCTCACCATCAAAGAAATCCTGACAACGAAGACCTAGTGCAGAAATGCTTAAGAGATTCTCTGTTCCAGCTCGTCGCCCTCTTTCTTGTCCTCCGCCAAAAATCAAACTCTCTGAAGTCACACCGCGCTTGATATATAAAACACCGCACCCTTTGAGTGAGTAATATTTGTGTCCTGAGAAACTGGCGAAATCCACATTCAGGTCTTTTAAATCGAGCTTCACTTTACCTAAAGCCTGAACGGCATCGCAGTGAAAATAAGCGCCACTTTCATGCGTAAGCGCGCAGAGTTCTTTGATTGGAAATATATTTCCGGTTTCGTTATTGGCATACATCACAGAAACAAGCGCAGTCTTTTCTGAAAGAAGACTTTTGTATTTTTCAATATCAAGCTCGCCCTCGCGGGAAACCGGCACATAATCCACTTGATATCCTTTTCGCGACAAAAACTGAGCGGTTTTTAAAACGCTCGGATGCTCCACACTGGAAAGGATCAATTGATTTCTTGAAACCGCCTTCTTGCCACTCCAACCAAATCCAGTTTCGATCTGGTTAAAATAACCTAAAATTGCCAAATTATTGGACTCAGTTCCGCCGCTGGTAAAAACCAGCTCCAGTGGATCCACATTTAAAAACCGTGCGATACTTCTTCTTGAATCACGTAAAAGGGCTTTTGGACCTCGACCCGACTGATGGATCGAACTGGGATTGCCAAAGTCTTCCACCCATTTAGGAAGCATTTCCTTCACTCTGGGATCAACCGGAGTTGTGGCATTGTGATCTAAGTAGACTCTCGTCTGGTTTCTTAAGACATTCACTGGTCATGACTTGTAGCATAAAACTCAGACAACGGAAAGCTAGGTTTAAGTTTTGACTCGTATATTCCGATTTTTTAAATGATGGAACCCACTCAAGATTGGCTTGATCACCTTAATATTCCCACGACACAGCTTGAGGCTTGGAAGCTTGAGGCCCCCGAGGACGTCCCTCTTTTGGTTTGGTGCCTTCGTGAAGGAAAGCTTAAGTTTGAAGACTATGCAAATTGGGCGAAAAATCATTACTCACTTCCCGTGATCAAGCCTGAGTTTTTTTCAAGTTCTCCTCAAATCGAGGGTCTGGAAAGCACCGAGTGGTCCCCGTGGATGGTGCCCGTGGCGATTTGGGAAAACCTCACTTATATCGGCTGCGTTCTTCCTCCAGAGGATCGCGAAGAAGGGTTTGTTTACCTGCTTGCAGATCCAAAAGATTTAAATAACTTTTACCTTCGCCTGGAAGAGGAAAGTGCAAGTGACCCGAAAGAAGATACGAACTTTAATGCTCCAGAAGGCTTGATCTTAAATCTACCACCTGTGATTCCACAAAGCTCTGAAACACAAAGCTCTGAAATAGAAAGCCCTCAAGAAGAAAGCAGTATAGATGTTGAGCCACCCACTCAAGTTACAGCTGTTGAATCAGCGCCTGCTGTTGAACCGCCGACTGCAGTAACAGCCATAAAGCCACAGGGTCCGACAACAACTCTTCAGTTGGCAGAATGGTGGAATGAAGCTCAAGGTCAGTTTGGTCAAGCTGTGATTTTAAAGGTGGAGCAGAATGCGTTCTTACCTGTGTGGAAAAACGGCTCCATTATTTCGCTCAAACCCCTGTCCAGCGAAACTCCAAGCCTGTTTAGAATCGCTCTACGCACAAAGAAGCCTTATCACGGATTTGTCGTGGACAATCCTATCCATCAGTCTTTCTTTTTTGAAGAGCTTAGCAGCAAATCCTACCCAAGCTGTGTGACTGCCATTTTGATCGGCGAGGAATCCAGCGAACATTATATTGTGGTTTTCTTTGGCTACGTGGGTGCGGATGGAGAAGAGCTTATACAGGCCGAAGATTTAGCTGGCAAACTCAAGAGTTCACTTAAGAGTGCTTCGCAGACGAAAGCTGCGTAAGGTTCAATTCACGACGTTCCGATTCCCGCACCTCAATCCGAATTAAAAACACATCCCGATTTAGGTTTTCAAAAAAATCATTCCCGATGCGCGATGACCATTCAATAAATCCAAGATGATCCTGCTCTTCAACCACCTCAAAAAAACCTGAACTCTCAAGATCATGATCATTTTCCAATCGATAAAGATCCATATGATCTATGGTGAGCTCACCCAATCTATAAACGTGATGCAGTGAAAAAGTGGGAGATGTAACCTGCTTGGAATCTCCTCCAAGGAGCTCGACGACCTGTGAGACAAAAGTGGTTTTGCCTGCCGCCAAATCGCCATCCAGCAAGATCAAACTCCCCGGTTTAAAAAGGTGGAGATGATCTTTTATCCAGACTTTAAGAGACATGCTTTTGCAGAAAGGAAGCCAAATCTCCTGCCAGAGCGGAAATCTTTCGCTCCTCAGGCCCCTCGACAAGAATACGAACAACAGGCTCTGTTCCCGACATGCGAACAAAAACACGACCTTGACCGCTCAGCTCGGCTTCCACTTTCTTCACTTCATCAGCAAAGCCCGGAACATTATTCAGATCCACTCGCTTGGAAACCTTGGTGTTCACTAAGACCTGTGGGACTTCATCCATAATTTGACGAAGCTCACTGAGCTGCTTCTTGGTCTCAACCATCACCGATAAAACATTAAGAGCCGCCACACAGCCATCACCGGTTGTTGCATGATCAAGATGAATAATATGACCGGATTGCTCTCCACCCAGAACAAGACCTTGAGATCTCATGGCATCCACCACGTACTTATCTCCCACATCTGTTCGAATCACCGAGATACCATGTTTCTTCATTGCCAAATCAAATCCAATATTACTCATCTGAGTTGCAACCACAGTGTCCGATTTCAATTTTCCCATGCGCTTTAAAAAGATCGCACAGATCGCTAAGATGTGATCACCATTTAATATTTCACCTTTTTCATCGACCATGATCACGCGATCGGCATCGCCATCCAAACTGATGCCGACGTCAGCGCGATATTTAATAAGTGCAGCCTGAGTCCGAGCAGGAAAAAGAGCTCCTGACTTGTCATTGATATTAAAGCCGCTCGGCTCATTGCCAAGAACAATCACCTCAGCGCCCAATTCAGCAAAAATCGCAGGAGCCACTTTGTACGCTGCCCCATTTGCACAATCGAGAACAATTCTTAAACCTTCAAGATTTGAGTTCAGAGGAAAACTATTTTTCGCAAAAACAATGTATCTTCCAGCCGCATCATCAATGCGGCGAGTGCGTCCAATCTCATCCGAATCCGCCAAGTGATTTGTTAGATCATCGCCAGCAACTAGGCGCTCTATTTCTTTTTCCATTTCATTTGAAATCTTAAATCCATCCGGACCAAATATTTTAATTCCGTTATCACCGTACGCATTGTGAGAAGCAGAAATAATCACCCCAGCATCCACTCTCATATTGCGCGCCAAAAAACCAATTCCAGGCGTAGGAAGTGGACCGGTCAATTGAACGCCAACCCCCATAGAATTCAGTCCACTGCTTAATGCTTGCTCGAGCATATATCCAGAAAGACGAGTGTCCTTTCCGATCAACACCATTCGACGATCCCCTTTACGGGATGGTTGCTGGCGCAAAAGATAGCCAAGCGCTTGACCCACCTTCATCACCACATCTGGTGTCATTGGAAAAGTGTTTGCGGTTCCACGTATTCCATCGGTTCCAAACAACTTCATTCTCTGTCCTCGCTCTCAACTCCGGGTTGATTCTGTATGACGGCGACAAATTCTTTGGGCTCTACAGAAATCACCCGCGTTCCAATTGGCAGATTCACACCTTCCGGACTCAGTCGAACTGTTTTTCGTCCTGTTCCAGTATTTGAAAGATCCACCGTGTAGACATTGTTCATCTGTCCCAGTTTCTTAAGAGCCACTCGAGGGCCCACCACTTCCACCCGAACAAAGTCAGGGACCGGATGAGCAAGCTCGGTCTTCGCCGGAAGAAGAATTTGAAGCTGATAATCTTTGGCTAAAACAGAGTCTCGACTTCCAATCATTGAAAACCAAAGGACCAAGGTCACAACCAATGCGATAATTTTGTAACTTAGGTTTTCAGTAATGTATCTCATGAGATTGGCGCTGTTCTTTCTGGAATTGGTCGTTTTGCTCCAAAAATATCAAACAGAGCTTTTCTAACATCAGCATGATCCATATGAGAAGATAAAATTCCACCATGAGCCCAACTCACAGCTTTTTGCTCTTCACTGACGACAAAAACATGTGCATCGGTCTCTTCGGTGAGCCCAAGTGCAGCGCGATGACGAGTTCCGAAGTTTTTATCAAGCGCAGTGCTCTTACTCAAAGGCAAGAAACAAGACGCAGACTCAATGCGCCCATTCTGAATCAAAATTGCACCATCATGAAGTGGACTTTGCGGATGAAAAATACTCTGAATCAAGTCCGCATTCACTTCCGCTCGAATGGGAACCCCTTCTTCTAGAAAATAATCTAAGCTGATTTCGTTTTCGATCACAACCAAGGCACCGAGACCGCGCTGGGCGCAGGCAATAAGCGCTTTTGAAAGCTCATCGACCAATTGAGCTTCTTCAATGCGAGAGGTGTTTGAGAAAAAAGAGTTGCTCCCAATCTGAGCGAGCGCCCTGCGGATTTCACCCTGAAAGAGAATCACTACGATCAAAAATAAATTCGAGAAGAATTTTTCAAGTAGGAAGTTAAAAGTCACAAGCTCAAGCCAGATGCTGGCCATATATGCGACGGCCAAGACTCCAAGTCCTGCGAGAATTTGAACGGCTCCTGATCGTTTGATCAGAAGCAAAACTTGATAGACGACAAGCCAAACCAATACAAGATCAATCAGGTCTTGAAACCGGATC
>CAZWVK010000074.1:6936-12833 GCA_964636785.1 uncultured Pseudobdellovibrionaceae bacterium
CCACTGTTGGAAGGCTGGAACCATTGGAGTCCTTTAAAATTTTAGGCCGTTACAGGTCCAGTGTTTCCAACCGGATCCTTTCCACCATCTTTTGCAGCTTTCTTCTCTTTTGCTTTTAATTCTTCTTGTTTCTTCAATTCATCAGCGGCTTTTTGTCTTTCCGCTTCTATATTTTCTTGCTTCAATTCACGAGCTTTTCGAAGTTCCTCTAAGCTCTTGCCATCCATAAGCATCGCCACATCTTCGCTATCAATGGTTTCATATTCCAGCAAAGCATCGGCCATATTGTGAAGAATGGCTTCTTTTTCCTTCAATATTTTGAGGGCGTTTTGATGTCCGCCACTCACCAAAGAAAAAATCTCAGCATCGATCTCTTCGGCTTTGGACTCAGAGTAATCTTTACTGGAGGAGTTCTGCATGCCTAAGAAGACTGGACCTTCTCGCTTTTCATAAGCCAATGGTCCCAATTTTTCACTCATGCCCCATTCACAAACCATGCGTCTTGCAAGCTCCGTTGCCCGCTCAATATCGTTTCCAGCGCCAGTCGTGTAATCTTCAAAGATAAGTTCTTCTGCAGCTCGACCGCCAAAAAGAAACGCAATCATATTGGTGGCCTTGCTCTTTGAAAGATTCAGCTGATCTTCTTCGGGAAGGGTTTGCGTGATTCCAAGCGCCATTCCACGAGGAATAATTGTCACCTTATGAATAGGATCCAGATTCGGAAGGCTTCGGCCAACGATGGCATGACCGGCTTCATGATAAGCCGTGAGTTTCTTATCTTTATCGCTGATCACCATTGAGCGTCGCTCGGATCCCATAATGACCTTGTCTTTGGCCATTTCAAAATCTTCCATCTCTACATGAGCTTTATTGCTTCTTGCTGCTTGAAGAGCGGCTTCGTTCACAAGGTTTTCTAAATCTGCTCCGGAAAATCCAGGAGTCCCACGAGCAATCTTTTCGAGATTCACACTGGATGACAAAGGAGTTTTTCGTGCATGAACTTTAAGAATCATCTCACGACCTTTAAGATCCGGCTTACTCACAACCACACGACGATCGAATCGTCCTGGTCTTAAAAGAGCTGGATCAAGAACATCCGGTCGGTTTGTCGCTGCAATAAGGATCACTCCATCATTGCTTTCAAAACCATCCATCTCAACAAGAAGTTGGTTTAAGGTTTGCTCTCGTTCATCATGTCCGCCGCCCATTCCAGCACCACGATGGCGCCCGACAGCATCGATTTCATCAATAAAAATCAAGCATGGAGCGTTCTTTTTTCCTTGTTCAAAAAGGTCGCGCACACGACTCGCACCCACACCAACAAACATCTCAACAAAATCAGATCCCGAAATGGTGTAGAAAGGAACGTTCGCTTCCCCTGCAACAGCACGAGCCAGCAAAGTTTTTCCTGTTCCTGGAGGACCCACCATCAAGACCCCTTTTGGAATTCGACCGCCAAGCCGAGTGAATTTCTTTGGATCTTTCAAGAAATCAACAATTTCACGAAGCTCATCTTTGGCTTCCTCAACTCCGGCAACATCTTTAAAAGTCACCCGATGTTTGTTTTCCGTTAAGAGTCTCGCGCGGCTTTTTCCAAAGGCCATGGCTTTTCCGCCACCCACTTGAATCTGCCGCATAAAAAACAAAAACATTCCGATGATAAGTAAAAGTGGAAGCCAGTTGAGAAGAACAGATGTCATAAAGGAATTGTCATCGTTTAAGTAATTCGGAGTGATTCCTTTTTCTCTGAGAATCTCAAAGCCCTTGTCATCCGTATTGCCATCAATTTTAAATTTCTTGCCACCAAATGCCTTTTCACCCGCTTCAGTCAGGGTTCCTTCAATTTTATCCGTTGTGCGATGGAAAATGACAGAGTCCTTAACCACCTGTTCGTTATCGACCGCTTGGAGAAACTTTTGATAGTTGAAATCTTTGACCACGGTTGAAGCTTGGCGCTCATACATTTGGAAGAATAAAACGGCGAAAACAATCAATAGGGCCCAGAGAGCTAAGGTTTTCGAAGGTGATTTCATGAAATTCCTTTCAAAATGATTACCAAAGATACCACGAGGCTGGGCTCGGCTCCAAGGTCAGAAATTACTCTTAGGTGTTATTAGAATAATGTCTGATTTCAAGATCCAAGAAAAGCCTAAGAAATCCAATCTGGTTTCTTTTAGAGGAACGTCAAGGCGCTTTCTTAATTCTTGAAGCTGACCCGATGTGAATTCAAAAACACCCCGATGATTCAAAGCGGCTGCCAAAACTTCCAGCTTATGTGGCGTCGCAAGGGATTCGTAAAGGCCTCTCTGAATGCCACCCTTTGTCAAAACCCGCTCTTTCCAAGGATTTCGACTCTCAAGTGCGAGCTTTACCACGCGTTGGAGACTTTTTGAGAGGTTCTCGCGGGCTCCTGGCGAAAACTTCTCAAGGTCGTCAAGCCACCCACGAATTCGATTTCTTAAAGCGCCCTCCCACTTATTCGATGGATCATTAACGAACTCATATCCCCTAGACTTCACATACTTTTCGAGTTCTTCTTTTTTAAAGTTTAGAAAAGGTCTCAATCGACCAAGGGGGCTCAGCACAGTCATCCCCAAAAGACCAAGACGAGAAGATCCTCGAATCAATCGAAGAATTTGGGTTTCAATCAAGTCCTCGAAATGATGCGCAAGAACAATTGCATCAAAATCCTGCTCTGACTTCCATTTGTTCAGCCAAAAGTAACGGTACTCTCTCAATTCCTTTTCGGAGTGAAGGCCTGTGGTTTCAACAGGATTGGTCAAAAACTTTGCACCTATATCTTGAGAGAGCTTTTCAACATGTTCACGCGCATTTTTGCGATACTGATTCAGTTCGCGATGATCCGTATCACCGTGATGAACATAGGCCAGCGTCAACTCCAACTGAAAAAGCGCCTTGATATCTGACAGCGCGAGTGCAAGAGCTGTGGAGTCCACGCCCCCAGAAACTGCAAGAAGCAGACGCTTTGGAAGAATTGGAATTTCTCGCAACTCACGAATGAGCTTCTGACGAAAGGCCGTTTTAAAATCAGCTGTTTTTTTACCCATTTGGGCCAGATATCTAACTTAAAATCCC
The DNA here is from genome assembly GCA_964636785.1 of uncultured Pseudobdellovibrionaceae bacterium. Classification (GTDB taxonomy): domain Bacteria; phylum Bdellovibrionota; class Bdellovibrionia; order Bdellovibrionales; family UBA1609; genus UBA6776. The sequence goes on from CAZWVK010000074.1 coordinate 10,033, forward strand.
ATCAATGCCGAGAGATAATAAGTTTCGCCTTTGTATTTGAGGCGCTCGCCACCCAGAGTGTCAAGATCCTTGGTTGAGGATTCAGAAAATCGGCCAGCCACTTTCACACCCAAGCGCTCAGAGAATTGAATCTCCAATCCCGCTTCAAAATAATGTCCAGATCCCATGATTGTGTCTTTGGATTTGTAATCCGAGCCAATTGCACGAAGCTCCTGGGATTTGGAAGTGTAACGCAATTCATTCCACGACCCCAGACCGCCGCCTTCCACATAAGGACGAAACCAGTAGTCATCAATCAACTTCAACTTCAAACCAAGACCAAGTTCCATCATCTTGGCCTGAAAGGAGACATCATTGACCGCATAGGATGTGCTTGAGGATAGATTTGTGTAGCGATAATTCGCGCGACCATCACTGTCCATATACCCAAGAGAAATCGTTAAATAGAGGTTGAAAACTCCAAAACCTTTTTCCCCTGCAGCTGTGGCATACACGCCGCGATCAAAATCCACATTGTTCTTAGGAGATTGAACCGAATACTCTGTAAATCCAGCTCCCACACTCCCCTGAACACCAGTGATCTGCAACCGACTCTGCGCATGGGCGAAATTTGCGCCTAGATTTGTAAAAACAAGAACGAAAAGGGCATTTCTGAATTGTCTCATAATGAAACAATTATGAACTTTTCACCCTTAGAATGCCAGCACTTTGCCCTCTTCTAGTCCTCGCTTCTGGCCCAAGGTCAATTAAAGCTGATAGACAGCTGTATATATTCTAATCAAAAACTTTGCGCTCATTTGCATTCCGTTGAGTTTCGCTGGCCCAGCCCTTGCACATTCTCATAAGCAGGAAGGAGGAGTTATGAACAAGCTATTAAAAATAGGTATTATTTCTTTAGCACTCGGATATTCAAGCCTGGTTCTTGCGGCTCCTCATTCAACATCTCCTATTGAGTTCTTTTCAGAGCTCAGACAGGACAATACAAAGCTTTTGATGGAAGTCGATCAGTCTTTGGACAAATTGCTTGCAACAACAAACGGGCTTGATCCTCTTGGCGAAATGGAGATGCGAGTTGAGTTTTTAAAGGAGCGCCGCAAGGAGCTTTTAGCACGCCAGGAATTTTTGAATCGATTGGTTCTTCAGTTTGATAAAAGTTTTCGTGGCGGTGATGTCCATGAATTTTTAAAAGTGGCATTGAGAGAAATGTCTCAAGTGGAAGTCAAGAATGATGAAAAATCAGACAGCGCGCAAATCTGGAAGTTTTTAAACTATCTTGCGATTTCACTGGATAGTCTGCCTAAGAATCAGATGGATGTATTGCGCTTCGTCGAAGGCTATATGAAGCGCTCTAGCTTCAGTAAACCAACGGAGCCTAAAGAGTATCTTTCAAGTCTTGATTACTACAACGACACTCAGGCTCATAGAGCGAATTCGATCGCGCCGGAAGATGCAGCGGACTCGATTCACTAATCCTTTTTCTCTTTTTTGAGAATTTCGATTTCCGCATTGATTTTGAATTTATGATTTTCCGCAAACTTGGCGACCTCTTTCACAATATCAATCTTTGAGATCAGCCTCATTGTCTCGTTGCCAACTCTTTGCACAAGTTCTTCTTTGGATTTATTCGCACCTTGAAGAATCGTATTGATCACATCCTTTGGCAGCTTCACTTCACTCAGTTGAGAGCGAATGGCTTCTTCCGTCATAAATGCAGCGCCAAGGCCGGCTGTCATAATCTTGCGAACAAGATCGGCCACCTTTGGAAGTTCCGTCTCCGTTTGTGAAGACGTGCTTTTGTCTGATCCTTTGGCATCTCCGTTTTTACTATCATCAGCCATAAAGCTCTTTCACTCTCTTCTTATAAGCATTCATCATCTGAGGGAGATTCACATTCACAAGCGCCTTTGCCACAGGCCCCGGAACAAAAATTTTAAAGGTGGCTTCGACTGCATAATGCACTTTGGTCTTTCCACCCTGATCTTCTAAAAGCCAAGAGCCATTGGAAGTCTTAAATATATCGCCCGAATCCAATGACCACTCGATCTTTTTATTCGGGGATTCCTTAAGACGCAGACGGTAAGAGAATTTTTTAATTAGCGCGACATCGAATTCAACCAATTTTTCATTCCCATTGGCTTCTATCACTCGGCAGCCATTCACCTCATTTAAAAATTCAGGATACTTTTCATAATCTTGAATGATTTTAAAAAACTGCTCTGGTGTGCAATCAAAAACCTCAGTGGTTTGTGCCTGGGCCACTTAAAACTCCTTGCTGTGGTAAACAACTCGCAATCGCTTGAGAGATCTTAATCATCTCAGACGAAATATAATTTGAAATGTCATATCCAAGATATGTCAACTGCGTGATCTGATCCGCTCCTTCAAAAATCGGAAAAAACAGATTTTGTGGGATCTCAACTGTTTGCCCTTCAAGTGGACTTAGGTCTTCATACCACTTCATCATAATTGACGAACTCCCAAGCATAAAATCAACGAAGGAGAGATATCCTTCTTCCGAAATCTTTTGCAGACGACTCATTCGACTTAAAATTTCAGAACACTTCGGTACTTCACTTTCTTCAAATGGATCAAATGAAAGGATCGGTCGTTCAGGAAGCGGCTTCAGCTCTTTAAGCTGAGCAACGGAGTTCTGAGAAATAGAGAAGGAGAGCAAAAAACAAATAATGATTAAATGTCTGGATTCCATAAGGACTCCCTCCTTGATTCTTTGATAAACCCACACTCCTATAGGATTAGTCTAGAGTTTCTAAAGGTTTGGCTCTCCGTGACAAGCCCCTGGG
>CAZWVK010000075.1:0-12809 GCA_964636785.1 uncultured Pseudobdellovibrionaceae bacterium
TCCGCCAAAGTTAATGGCCCCATGGGCTGATTGGTTCCAAGCTTCATGGACTGATCAATGTCTTCCACCGTGGCAATTCCTTCATAAAGAGTGTAAACCGCTTCATTGATCATTGGCATAAGGATGCGATTCACTGCGAAGCCTGGCATGTCCTTCACTTCAACAAATGTTTTTCCTAAGCTTTCCGCGAAACTAGCGACTTTCTTAAAAGTTTCATCTGAAGTCTGAAGCCCGCGAATTCCTTCCACCAGTTTCATCAATGGAACTGGATTCATAAAGTGCATGCCTGCGACTTTTTCTGGGCGCTTAGTACTCGAGGCGATTTTTGTAATTGAAATACTTGAAGTGTTTGAGCAAAGAATGGCGTCCGCTTTACAGACTTCATCGAGTTGAGAAAAAAGCTTTAATTTCAAATCCAGGTTCTCAGAAACCGCTTCAATAACCAGATCGCAATCTTTGAAATCATTCATTTTTTGGCTGGTTGTAATCTTTGAAAGAACGGCTGACTTTTGATCCCCACTCATCACTTCTTTTTTAATCAAGCGATCCAGGCTTTTTTCAATGGTCGCCATTCCTCTTTTAAGCGCCTCTTCTGAAATATCAATCATAACAACGTCTGTTTGATGACTGGCGATCACTTGGGCGATGCCGTTACCCATTTGTCCGGCACCTAAAACTCCGACTTTTTTAAATGACATGATGCTCCTCCAAAGGAGGAACTCTATCTAATAAGTGGGACGTTTGTAAAGCGGAGTGGCCGACCAGATCAGCCGGATTTCATCATTTGGCACATCACGTCCCTCATCCAGAACCTTAGTGCCTATCAATATAACTTTTGAAGTTTGTGAGGGGTTCAGCATCAACAAAGCGAGGCTTAAACTATGTTGTGTGTCATTGGCTTTTTTCGTATCCGGATCAAAGGGATTGTAGCGAAAAAAGACGCCATATTTTTTGCCCATCTGTCCAAAATCAAAATGTCCGGTGATAAATCGATGAGTCTCTTTTTCCTGAGTCACATCCCCCACAAATCCTTCCAAAGACATTCTAAAGTTGGACGGCGTCCAGTCCGCATAAAATCCGCCCATCCGCCAGCGGCTCTCTTCCATGGGATTGAACCTGGCCACTTGAAGAGTGCTGTTGGTCGTGGATAAAGGAGTTGTGGATCCGGTCTGCCCAAAAGCCTCTAGCCTTAGCTTTCGAAAATCATAACCCCATCTTGCCGAATACCACGTGCGATTATCCACATTGGAATCCGACTCGCCATTATGAACAGTGAGTGAAGTGAAGAAGCGATTATGAGTGATAAAGTAATTCAAACCAAAATCTCTTAACGCCAAAACACCGCGTGAAAAGATCTGTGAGCGCGGAAAGATCAATTCATGATCTTTTAAAACTCCCTCACGAGACACTTCAATGGGAATCAGTCCCAAACGAATGCGCCCCAAGATTCCTTCATACTGCCCGTAAGCTTCCAACAGGTCGAGGTCTGAGCGCGATTGTGTGGAATCATAAATCTGTGGACGCCCTCTTAAGGTCTCTGCACCAAAGCGAAAATAAGAAGAAAGCTGCTCATCGAGCTTCCAACTTAATGCTGCAGACGATTCTCCAAGCTCAAACTCCCCTTCTTTTCCTTCTCTTAAGTATCCTTGTGGTCTTAAAGTGATGTCTTCGACACGAATGATTCCAAGGGGCTCATCTGCAAAAGTTAAAGCCGAAAAACACGTAAGGCTTAAAATGAAGGACTTGAATAGACGTGAGCTCACTCTTTTACTTTAACAGGTCTTAAAGAGATGAGTAGATTTTAAGGGGTCGATTTCCGGCTCAAAGACCAGTGCCAAAAAGCCTTATGCGAGCTTTATTGCGCTGACGCCCCTTATATTCCTCATGCGAGGCCTCACCGGACATGCTTTCAAGGTAGTTGTCATAGTCCATGATCTGCACTTCATAGGGGTAAAAAAATGTCAGTGGTTTATCATTTCCAGCCACATCCACTTTAACGAGCTGACGATTAATAAATTTCACAAAGCGATAAGTGCTGGCTGTGAAATCGTTTTGCTTGATTAAAAACTGAGACGGATCAATTCCTTTTTCAATCTGTGATTTTAATAGATCATTGATTTCTCTAGGGTCCGAAATTCCTTTTTTCTTTGCCTCATCCACGATCTTTAAAAACAAATTCACTGGGAAAATCGAATTGTTTGTTTGTCCGGGAACGACGTGAGGATAACTGACCACATGCTCTTTGACCAAAAACTGCATCACTCTAAAAACATCTAAAATTGAAAGCGTAACAATTCGAACACCAATCTTATCCATCAAACCAAACGCAACAGCCTCGGGTTTAGCTAAAAGTTTGGTGATCGCTGAGTTTGAATCTTTAAAAGGTTTAAGTTCAATCTTTTGAAGACGAATGGGATCGGTGTCGTCTTGACCACCAAGTGAAAGCCCAGTGGCTGGATCTTGTGTGACAAAAGTTTTATAGGGCTTAAAAATCTGCTCTTGAATTTCAGAGCTAAAATAACTGAATAAGTCGTTCTGTAAATGAGTCACAACGTGCATGACTTTTAAAAGTACACAGGCCCATTTCTTTTCATCACTTCGCTCCGGCTGAGCGGCAATCACTAAAAGATTCGCCACATCGATGAGTTTTGTGGGATCACTGAGTCGCTCTGGGACTTCCTCATTCTCTTCTAAAATCCTTGTTTTTAAATAAGTCACTGCTCGAGAGTGAACATGCCAAAGACGCTCTTGATCTTGTGCATTCTCGGTGTCATAGCCATAGGTTCTTAAAAAAGACCTGGCCTCTTCGAGTGAGTGCACTTGAGGTGCTGGCGCCTCAAGAATGGGAGTCCCACCAATAAGGGATTGAAAGGTTCGTGCTTCAAAATCGAGCGAAATTGACATCCCCCCAAGTAAAACTCTTGAGGGGGAGCTTGGTCAAGACGATGTCGAGAAGAATATCTCTATTCGCACTTAAAACTTACTGACACTTAAAGAATCCACAAGTGGTGACTGCAAATCTTCCCAACGTACCTGAAGCTTGTGGAGAGGTGTTTTGATAGTAAACTGTGCCCTGAAACCAGTGAGAATTAAATGTTCCATCCAGAGTGATGCGTCCAAATGAATCCTGATAATGTATCTGCGCACGGTTTCCTTGAACCACCCCAGTCACACCCACAAAACCTTCCACGTTTTGTGCGATATAGATTGGAATCTCAGTGATGGTCTCGCCTTCTGCGTTTTGAAGACCAACATAGGAATCGATAATTGACATTCTCAAAACTGATCCTTGAGAAACGATCTGAGCGTTGTTTTGTCCATTGACGTTGATCACACCGTTTTGGGTATTGAGTCCCACCGATCCCCAGAATCGAATTCCAGTGCTTTGTCCTGTCATTCCACTGATGTTTCCAACTGAAATGGGTGAGCCATCGGGCTCAGTGATATTGGACAGAAATTTCCGAACTTCGAATTCAAATTGCTGTTGTGACTGCAGAGCAAGAATCTCTCCCCAGGCTCCAGCCTGCCCATCTTTATCAGCATGACTTCCATTTTGAGGCGCTTGAACCAGTGGTTGAGTGACAGCCCCTGCACCACGAGAAATGATTCGTGATTTCTTCTGGGTTTTTGATGGCGCACAGCCGATCATAAAAACAGCCAGAGCGAGGATTCCTAATAGATTAAGCTTTTTCATAACTTTCTCCTTAAACACCCTTAGGGCAAGGAAAATGCCATGAAAGAAGGTCTCAAATATTCATAAAATCGATTTGACGGCGAGGGAGGTGTTATGGCTCGAGGGACGCTCTAAATTGTCCCTCAGCTGTCAAACCCCCACACATTGGCGGATTAGGTACGGCGTACCTAATAGGCTCGCCGCCCGCCGACGTACCTAATAAAAGCTGCGGCTGGATTTAGCCAAAGCTAAAAGCGGAGCTGATGGCTTAAGTCTTGGACCACACTTTGTGGCATAAACTTCAAGCTCCTCAACAATTAGCTTTGTCCCCAAGGAATCCGCGTATCTTAAAAGCCCACCACGAAACGGCGGAAACCCCGTTCCCATAATCATCGCCAGATCCACAGCTTCTGGAGTGTCCACAATCTTATCTTCAATAAGTGCCAGAGCCGCCTCATTGATCATCACGAAAATTCCACGCTCAAGGCATTCCTTTTCGGTCAGAGGATTGGTTGGAGCTTTAAGTCCAAGATCTTTATAGATGTTTGGATCCACACCTGTTTCTTTTCCGTTTGCATCGTAAAGATAAAACCCTTTGCCGTTTTTCTTACCCAAGCGATCGGATTTCGACATCCTCTCAGTCACTTCAGGAACTTGGATTCTTGCACCAAGTGCTTGGCTAAAAATCTTAACCACCTTCACGCACACATCAAGACCCACTTCATCCATCAAGCGAAATGGTCCCATTGGCATTCCGAATTTATGCGTGTACCAGCGATCGACTTTTTCAACGGACATTCCATCTTGAAGTAAAAACATCGCTTCAATCATGTAAGGCATAAGTAATCGATTCACTAAAAACCCAGGGCCATCTTTAACAACCACTGGAGTCTTTCCCATTTTCTTAGAAAGATCAAAAATGGTGGCTGTGGCTTCGTCACTGGTTTTAGGGCCACGAATCACTTCCACAAGTGGCATTTTATCTACGGGGTTAAAGAAGTGCATTCCAACAAAGTTCTCTGGTTTTGGATGAGCTTCAGCCATCTCTGTCACACTTAAAGAAGATGTGTTTGTGGCTATGATTGCATCTTCAGGAAGATGTTTTGCAGTTTCCGAAATCACGGCCTTTTTAATTTTCATATCTTCAACAATGGCCTCTACAGCCACATCCACGTTTCCAAAGCCCGAGTAATCAAGGCCTCCAGTGATGCGAGACATTTTCTCAGCCATATCGTGTCTGGTTAAGCGTCTACGTTTCAATTTCTTATTCCAGATGTCATGAGCTTGCTTAAATCCAAGTGCGAGCGCTTCATTTTTAACGTCTTTCATGCGCACTTCAAAGCCCTTATCGGCTGCCACTTGGGCAATCCCGCCGCCCATGGTTCCTGCACCAAGAACAGCAATCTTTTTAACTTTCTTAGAGCGTGTATCACCAGCTACACCGGTTTGTTTTTTAACGGCTTCCATCATAAAGAACAAATTGATCAAATTCTTACTAATATTAGTGACGGCGACTTTTATAAAACCATCCATTTCAATTCTTAGCGCGCGATCACGATTTGAGAGATTGTATGTTTTCTTGATCACTTCCAGTGCTTGAAGTGGTGCTGGGTAAAACCCTTTCGTGTTTTTCAAAACCATTTTTTTAGCTTGAGAAAAAACCACTCCCCGGCCCACAGGAGATTCCATAACAGATCCTAAAAAGCCTTTTGGTTTGAACTTTTTCTCTCTTTTTCCTTTGCCAAGGATGGATCGAACAAACTCTTCTGTTCTTTCATTCATTAATTCTTGCGGGATGCATTCATCCACAAGTCCGATTTTTTTGGCTTTCACACCATCAACCGCTTTCCCAGCTAAAATAATATCAAGAGCGGCTTGAAGACCCACCACACGTGGAAGTCTTACGCATCCACCAAATCCAGGAATAATTCCGAGCTGAACTTCAGGAAGTCCAATTTTGGTTTCCTTCGCATCTGAGCAGATTCTGTAATCACATGTTAAAATCAATTCGCATCCTCCGCCCATACATGCGCCGTGAACGGCTGCAATGGTTGGCATCGGAAGATCTTCAATGGCATTGAAAATTTGATGAGAGGGAGTGAGGACCTCTTCAAAATCCCCTTCGGTTTTTAATTTCTTAATTTCTTCAATGTCCGCACCTGCGATAAAAATCGTTGGCTTTTTGGATCTGAAAACCACGGCTTTATGATTCGAGGTTTTAAGTTCTTCAACCACCTCTTTGAGTCTCATCATCACCGGAGTCGAGAGTTTATTGACCTTTTCGCCAATCAAATCGAATTCCACATAGGCTACATTTTCTTTCACACTGATTTGAATGCTTTCTTGGATACTCACTTATGCCTCTCTTTCCAAAATGACTGCTCCACCCTGTCCGCCGCCGATACACAAAGTCGCAAGTCCAAACTGAACATCGCGTTTTTTCATCTCTTTCATCAAGGTCACAACCAATCTTGTGCCTGTTGCTCCAACAGGATGACCAAGAGCGATCGCTCCACCATTGACGTTCAATTGATCTGGATTGATTTCACCGACCTTTTCACCCAAGCCCAATTTTTCTTTGGCAAACTGATCACTGTTCATCGCTTTTTCACAAGCAATCACCTGCGCTGCGAACGCTTCGTTGAGCTCAATCAGGCCCACATCTTTTAAAGAAATGCCTGCACGCTTCAAAGCAATAGGACTAGCGTAAGCAGGCCCAAGTCCCATGCGCTCTGGCTCAAGTCCCGCAAACGCATAAGACTTCAAAGTGGCAATCGGCGTGTAACCAAGCTCTTTGGCTTTCTTTCGACTCATAAGTAAAACCATCGCGGCGCCGTCGGTGATTGGACAGGAATTTCCAGCGGTGATGGAGCCAAATTTCTTATCAAAAAATGGTTTTAATTTCGCAAGCTGCTCCATGCTCTGACCATCACGTGGACCAATGTCTTCACTCACAACCTCTTTGAATTTTGGCGCGAGGAAAACCGGAGTGATCTCTTCGCTCATGCGCCCACTTTTTTGTGCCGCAACAGCTCGCTGATGACTTCGGAGTGCAAACTGATCTTGAGTTTCACGGCTGATGCCAAACTCTTTCGCCAAGATCTCAGCCGTCTGCCCCATATTGATGCCTCGAAATGGATCCGTTAAGCCTTCCATCACTGAAATTCTTGGCTTATGAGGCGTTTGTGCAAAGGGAGAGGTCGTAACCATCTCAACGACTTGTTTGAAATCGGCTTTTAAAAGCTGACCTAAAACAGCTAGCCTTTGTCCTGTGGTCCTTGCTGCTCCAAGACGTCCAAAGATCTCTGTGAATGCCGGAGAAAAAAGAAGCGGAAGCTGAGACATGTTCTCTGTCCCACCAGCGACGATCACATCTGCTGACCCCGCTTTGATCTTATCATAACCGGTTGTGATACTCTCCATGGCCGATGCGCAGTTTCTATGAACACTCACGGCTGGAGTTTTAATCGGTATGCCTGCTCTCAGGGCAACGACCCGAGAAATATTCACAGCGTCAGGGGGATTTCCAGTGTTTCCGATGATCACCTCATCCACCTGATTCACATCCAAATTTACGCGTGCAATCAACTCTTGAAGGGCCACTCTTCCGAGCTCAGCAGGATGTACATCTTTTAGCTTGGTTCCAGCCTTGGCAAAGGGGGTTCGCACTCCCTCAACAATCACAACATCTCGGTCATTTGACATTAAAAACTCTCCTTTTTTGCCTATTATCAAAGTTGTGCTTTCGCACAAGCAAAGTCAATATTGACGTCCTCGAAGAACCTTCCTACCTTCTAGTATCTTGACCGAAAGATTTGAGGAAAATATGAGCAAAACTGTTGAACGAAGCCTAAGCCCCCAAGACCTAGAAGCACTTGAATACCACTCCAAGGGGAAACCTGGAAAAGTGGATGTGAATTCAAGCAAAGAATGCGGCACAGAACACGCACTAAGTCTGGCCTATTCGCCTGGGGTGGCTGTTCCTTGCAAAGAGATCGCAAAAGATCCATCGAAGGTTTACGACTACACGACCAAAGGAAACTTGGTTGCGGTTGTGACCAATGGAACCGCAGTTCTTGGCCTGGGAAATATTGGTCCTTTGGCAGGAAAGCCTGTGATGGAGGGAAAAGGAGTTCTTTTTAAACAGTTCGCAGGAATTGATGTTTTTGATATCGAGCTGAACAGCAAAACCACAGAAGATTTTATTCAAACTGTGAAGGCCATGGAGCCCACATTTGGTGGGATCAATCTGGAAGATATTGCAGCTCCTGAGTGCTTTGAGATCGAAGCGCGCCTGAAAAAAGAAATGAATATACCCGTTTTCCACGATGATCAGCATGGAACGGCCATTATTTCAGGAGCCGCTTTGATCAACGCCTGTTTGATCACTGGGAAGAAGGTGGAAGACTTAGTCATTGTTTTCAATGGCGCAGGAGCGGCCGCGATTTCTTGTGCAAAGATCTTTAAAGCTTTGGGAGCGCGGCCAGAAAATATTTTGATGTGTGATTCTAAGGGCGTGATCTATAAGGGCCGAGCTGAAGGAATGAATTCCTTCAAAGAAGAGTTTGCTGTTGAGACCAAAGCAAGAACTCTTGTGGATGCTTTGAAAGGTGCGGATTGTTTTGTTGGATTGAGTGTCGCTGGTGTTTTAAGCGAAGACATGCTGAAGAGCATGGCTAAAAACCCAATCGTTTTTGCGATGGCCAATCCGGATCCTGAGATTGATCCTATCACGGCTAAGAAAATCAGGTCTGATGTGATTGTTGCGACAGGGCGCTCTGATTATCCAAACCAAGTGAATAACGTTCTTGGTTTTCCAAGTATTTTTAGAGGAGCATTGGATACACGCTCAACTGCAATCAATGAAGAGATGAAGTTGGCTGCGGTGTATGCACTTGCGGAACTGGCTCGTGCAGATGTTCCAGAGAGTGTATCGATTGCTTATGCGAACAAGTCCTTTCAGTTTGGACCGGATTACATCATTCCAAAGCCATTTGATAGCCGGGTTCTTTTGAAAGTTGCTCCTGCTGTTGCCAAAGCCGCAATGGAATCAGGCGTTGCACAAAAACCAATTGAAGATTTCAAAGCTTATGAAGACACTCTGGTTTCGCTTCAATCGAAAACCAGAGGTTTTGTTCGCACAATGGCGAATAAAGTTCGCTCCAATGCGCAAAAGATGGGTGGGAATTTACCAAAGATTTATTTCCCGGAAGGTCGAAGCACCAAGATCTTAAAGGCGTTAAATACGATTATTCCAGATGGAGTGATTCAGCCCGTATTGATTGGTTATGAAAATCAAATCCGCACCAAAATCAAAGAGCTTGAGCTGGATAAATTAAAAGATGTGGAAGTGATTCACCCATCTCAAGATCCAAGATATATGGAGTACGTCCACAGCCTTTATGAAGCGAGGAAGCGAAAAGGTGTTATGCGCGCCGAGGCTGAGCGCGTGATGGCGGATCCGAACTACTTCGCAGCCATGGCGGTTCATCAAGGAGATGCAGATGGTTTAATCACAGGCGCAACGATGAGTTATGCCGAGTGTGTAAAGCCGATTCTACAAATCATTGGTCCAGGTCGAAGCAAGGTCGCATCCGGATTGAATATTGTTTTGATCAAGGATCGAATGCTCTTCTTTGCGGATACGACAATGAATATCAATCCAACTGCGGAAGAGCTTGCGAGTATCGCTATCCATGCTTCTCAAGTGGCTAAGTACTTTGATATTGAGCCTCGCATTGCGATGCTTGCGTTTACCAACTTCGTTGGTCGCGGAGAGAATCCAGAGAAGATGAAAAGAGCTGCTCAGATTGTAAAGGAAAGACGCCCAAATCTGATTGTGGATGGTGAGATGCAGGCCGATACAGCAGTCAACCCATCGATTGTGGACCGAATTTTCCCATTTTGTAACATCAAGGGTGGAGCAAATATTCTTGTTTTTCCAAACCTAGATTCCGGTAATATTTCCTATAAGCTTTTGCAGCAGCTTGGTGGTGGCGAGGTCTTGGGACCATTCCTTATGGGGGTTCAAAAGCCCGCAAACGTGCTTCAAAGGACCTGTACAGTCGACGACATTTTGAATACAATAGTACTAACGGCCTTAGAAGCACAGGCTTACAAGCAGCAAAAGCAGTAGGAGTTTGGAAAGCTGAAACAACCGAGTGATACAAGAGATAAAGTTCAAAATAGATGGCGCGCCATTGTCGTCGGCATCGGCTTAAAATCAGATCCTTTTTCTGAAATCAAAGAGAGTTTAATTGAACTTGAGGACTTAACCGCCGCATGGGGCGCCGAAGTGGTGGGAAGCTCCGTTCAAGTTCTTCCGCAATTTCAGGCCGCGACTTTAATGGGCTCTGGAAAAGTCGAAGAGATCAAACACATGATCAAAGAAACTGAGTGCAATGTGGTCATTGTGGATCACTCTTTGAGCGGTGTTCAGGGGCGAAACCTAGAAAAAGCCTTCGAAGTCCGAGTGATGGATCGAAACCAAGTGATTGTGGATATTTTCGCTCAACGTGCAAAGACTTATGAAGGAAAGCTTCAAGTTGAACTGGCGCAAATGCTTGATCAGCTTCCGCGGATGGTGGGCGCGTGGCTAGGCTCACTTTCTCGTCAAGGGGGTGGGATTGGAACGAAGGGTCCAGGTGAAACCGCTCTTGAAAGCGATCGAAGACGGATTCGTGAGCGCGTAAAAGCGATTCGAAAAAAATTAGAAGGCGTAAGGAATCAAAGAAAGCAGCATCGATCTTTGCGCAGAAAACAAAAAATCCCAACGTTTGCGATGATTGGATATACGAACTCGGGAAAGAGCTCTTTACTGAATCAAATGACGGGCTCTCAAGTTATGGCCAAGAATCAGATGTTTGCAACACTGGATCCAACGACTCGGAAGGTTTATCTTCCAGAAGCAGGTCCTGCGGTTGTGACCGATACGGTTGGATTTATTCGAAAACTTCCTCCTCATTTGATTGAAGCATTTAAAGCGACTCTGGAAGAATCAGAAGATGCAGATATTTTGCTTCATGTAGTGGATTTGTCCTCACCAAGCATGGATCAGCAAATTAAAGTGGTGGATGATTTAATCACTGAGTTTGGTTGGAATAAAAAGCCTGTGATTTATGTTTTTAATAAAATTGATATCGCTCCTTTTGAAAAGCAATTCCAAGTGAAGGCGTTTCCGCGTGTGATGGTTTCGGCTTTGACTGGTGAGGGGCTTGATAAACTTCGAAAGCAGATGACGGTTGCTCTTCAGTCGATCAATGAGCGAGTGGAACTTTATTTTTCAAAAGAAGAAGAGCATAAAATCTATGAACTCAGTCGCGAGTCGCAGATTTTAAAATCCGAGCCAGCCACTACGGGCACGGTGCTTGAGGCCCAGTTGACGCCTGAACAACTTTCTCGTTGGGGCAGCTACGTAATTAAGAAATAAGGACTTTTCAAGCTCCACACTTGTCTGCGATTCTTGGCGCCATGACAGGTCGATTTTCAGTTAAAAAATTTTTTAGCGAATTTATGAATCGTTTTTCTCAGGACGATTTATTCACTTTATCCGGCGCGCTGTCTTTTTACAGTGCCTTGGCGATCTCTCCTGTTGCGATTCTAATGATCACAGTGATGGGGTTATTAAGTTTGGATATGCAGACCTCTTTGATCACCGAAACTCGGGGTTTACTCGGGGCGGATGCAGCTGGCGTTTTAGAAACTGTCGTGTCCCAGGCGGATAGCCAGCCAAATCTTGCAACTATTAGCGGATGGATTGGTGGGATTGTTTTGCTGATTTCGGCCAGTGTGGTTTTTCTTCAGCTTCACTCTTCGATGAATATTATTTTTGATGCGGATAAAATCGAAAAGCCAAAGCAGGGAACATTTGCAACTATTCTTGGAGTTGTGAAGGATCGCCTACTTTCGATCGGAATGCTTTTATCTTTTGTTTTCCTAACGATCATTTCATTGGTTTTATCCTCTTCACTTCACTTTATTTTGGAATCGGACATTTTAATGCTGGGGGTGGCCTTAAGTTGGATTGTTAATTTTGCGATCTTCACTTTGATCTTTGCCGCAATGTTCAGATGGGTGTCCGATCGTAGACCGCCATTTAAGTACTGTATGATTGGTGGGGCGATCACGGCTGTCTTATTCACCATTGGGAAAATGGGAATCGAAGTGTACATCGGACAGTCTGCTGTCGGAACGCCCTATGGCGCAGCAGGGAGCCTAATCGCCCTTTTGGTTTGGATTTATTATGCCTCCCTCATTGTTTTTGTGGGTGGTGAGATCACGGCAACACTTTTCTTGCCTGCTCGCGAAGAAGTTCCAGCAGGTGAAAGAAAATCCTTAAGTGTCAAAGAGCGTAGAGAGCAAAGAGCAAGGCAGCGCGGGCTTCGTCCTCAAACTCAGTACTGATTCAAGCGCAGTTCTAATTTTGGATTTAATAGGTTTTTAGCGCGCGTCGATCCAGACGCCATTTTCTTCTTTGCTCAGCCGCCTGAAATCGCCGCTTTTCAACATCACTGAGAGGAAGCACCGGCGGAACTGGGGCTGGTTTTCCGTCTTCCCCAAGTGCGACAAACGTTAAATACGCCGATGCCGTATGAAAGGTCTTTTTCTCGATTGGGTTTTCGGCATCCACTCTCACCCCCACCTCCATGGAGGTTCTTGAGGTGAAATTCACAGACGCTTTTAAATTCACAATCCACCCTTCATAAACTGGCGCAATAAAATGAAGGTCATCGATGGAAGCCGTCACGACCGGCATATTACAATGCCTCTGCGCTGAGATCGCACCCGCAATATCAACCCAGGACATAATCACCCCACCAAATATACTATTGAGCGAATTCGTGTGAGACGGAAGAACCATCTCGGTCATTATCACTTCAGATTGTTTCACTGGGACTGGCTTCATGATCACCTCTCATTTTGAGATTAGCATTTCTTCGTGAGATGTCATGTCTCAATTTGAGTCTCTAACTTTCAGACAAAATCAAAATTTCGACAGCTGACTAGATCTCAGTTGAGTATAAATAGTTTTTTCACTGGCCCCGTGTTTGCTTCTCTTGATCTGTGGAATACTAAATATGAGGGAGACGGTCATGAAATCACAGATCTGGATTGCCTTTGTTATTCTGCTTGGCTT
>CAZWVK010000076.1:0-12556 GCA_964636785.1 uncultured Pseudobdellovibrionaceae bacterium
GTCTTCAGAAACTCTCTAAAAAAACTAAATCTCAAGCACCTCTTTTCATTGGGGTTGATAATGAGGGTGGCCGAGTGATGAGACTGAAAGAGGGTTTCACAAAATGGCCCGCACTTTCCCATATTGGAAAACTTGGATCCACTTCTCTTGCATTTAAATATGCGCAAAGTATGGGTGAAGAGCTTTTAAGCGTTGGTATTAATCTCAACTTTGCACCTTGTGTGGATGTTCTTACCAATGAAAAAAATCAGGTGATTGGTGATCGATCCTTGCACTCAGATCCAAACGAAGTCGCAAAATTGGCTTCAGCCTTGGTGCGCGGATACATCAAATCCGGAATTATTCCATGTGCAAAGCATTTTCCAGGACACGGAAACACCTTGCTTGATTCTCATGAAGACTTACCGAAAGAGCAGACGGATCTCACCACTCTTCAGAATCGTGAGATGATTCCTTTTAAAAAGGTATTTCGATCACGATTAGATCTATTAATGACGTCTCATATCTTATTTGAAAATGTGGACTCAAAGTGGCCAGTGACTCTCTCCGAAACTTTTCTTAAAAAAGTTCTTCGTGAAGACTCTCGCTATCGCGGTTTGATCATCACAGATGATCTGGATATGAAAGCTCTGACAAAGAATTATTCGGCAGAAGAAATTCCTGTGCGGGCTTTTATTGCTGGTGCCGATCTTCTCCTTTACTGCAATGAACCGGACAAACCGCCACTTGCTTTGAAGGCATTAATGGCTGCTTCGAAGGAAGGAAAAATATCCGGACAAAGATTGGATGAGTCGTTTCAGCGCGTGATGGATCTAAAGAAAAGAGTTCTAATGTCGCTTCAGGTTCCATACTGGAATGAAAATGAGATGCAAGCTCGCATTGCTGAACATCAGCTCCTTGCCGACAGTGTGGCACAAGGGAAAGTTCCCGCCGGGCTCATCAACGCTTAAACTCGGCCAGGTCCGACCTGCGCGGTCCGACCTGGCCTCTTATTTGAACATTTGATCTTTGAGCTCGGTGGTTGTGGCGGCTCAAGGAGGATCAAATGAAATCTGGTGATAGTTCAGCACGTACGATTGGCCTTATTGGCTTATCGATTCTTATTCACGGTGCCGCTTATTGGAGCTTTAATGAAAATCTTTCATTGAAGCAAATGGCTCGAATCATCGAGGAGACGCGCGTTCAAGCCAATAAAAGCGAAGTCTGGGAAAAGATCTCTAATCATTCAAAAGATGTCGAAGTTGAAATCGACGTCGCCATGATTGCTGACCAACCAGCTACTCCATCCGAACCTAAGGTTGAACCGAAAGCTGAACCCAAAATCGAAGCGAAAAAAGCTGAGTCTAAAAAAGAAGTTATAAAGGTCGCAAAAAAGAAAGTGACTCCCGTTGAAGTGGCCACTGAGCTTCCTCAGAAAGAGGTGATTGAGGAAGTCAAAACTGTTTCACTTCCAGCTCAAACTGTTGACGTTGAGGAGCCTGAAAACCTGGATCCCGAAATTCGATTGATCCCAGCAACTCAATGGGCTGAAGAAATGGCGGGCACAGATGGAGAAGCGAATAATAAGATCGATAGTAAAACCGAAGATACGGATTTGCTTTCTGCTCTCAAAGAGAAAGAAGAAATCGAAGCAGAAGAAGAAACAGAAAAGCCTCAGACATTTGCACAGAAAATCCGCTCTTATTTAGGCTTGAAACAAGTGGAAGGCAATCGCCCGCCTAAATATCCCCTCGAAGCTCGTGAGCAAGGTCTTCAAGGCCGCGTCTTGCTTAATTATTTCGTGACAGATGACGGTATAGTTCAGGATGTGAAGATCGCACAGACATCAGGACATAAGATATTGGATGAAGAAGCCGTTCGTGCTGTTTCTAATTATAGATACTATCCTGGACAGGAAGGATGGGCGGAACACCCAATCAAGTTCAGTTTGAAGGGACTCGCAGCGGATATCCCTTCTCAACTTGGGGCGGCCAATTAATCTATAAGAAATTAATCCTTATCGCCAAAAAGTTCTTTTTCAGAGCGGGTCGTTCCAAGGTTGCGATTTTTAGCCTTGCGGACTTTGCCCGCTTTGCTTTGTTTGCGCTTACGTCGAAATTCAGTGATTTTTGAAGCTGATGCCATAATCTTTTGCCCTCTGAGTTAATGCTGGAAAGCTTGATAACCTATCAAAACGTGATTCGCAAGTCAACGCTATGCATTGATTCTGAAAAGGCCAAATTTTGTTGAAATCCATAGTCCACTTTCAATCTAGGCCCAGAAAAACCAAAGCCGGCACCAAGTTTGTTCTCTCCAGTAGAGCCCTCCCATTTGTGCCCAAATCGCAAAATGATGTATTCGCGACTTTTCAATTCAAAACTGACACCCAGATCCAGATTATCAGATGGATTATTGAATTCTCGCTTGCTGAGATCCATGCGAAAGCGCGAATTTTCCACTGGTTTATAGAAAAGAGCCGCACTATGAGCCAATCCTTCCCGTAAAAGAAGTGGAATGCGATCATTCACACCGAACGGCGAATCCAGAACATATGCCAGCCCCAGGTTCTGAGTCGCAAGAAACGTCAGACCAAAAGACCCATTCCACTGCTCAGGGATATCCTGCCCGGACGTCGCATAGGTTAAACGATAAACGGAAGCGCCCATTGCGAGACGCGGATGGATCACCTTACCCAAGGCTCCATGCCAAAGCTCACCACTCACAGGGGAGTTCAATCCTGGGCCTGAGCGACGGAGATTGCGATAACTTAAAGCGCCGTTGGAAACGTTCTCCAGATCCGCTTCAACTGCAGTGACTCCAAAGTTTGTTATTTGACCGTGCTCTGCAGGCGCACCATCCACATAGGTAAGAAGAATCTCGCTATTACTGAGGGCCACGAGTGACGGATTAATGAGAGCCGCTTGTGCGCTTTCAAGACCAGCACGGCCCGTTCCAGCCAAACTCAATGACTGAGCGCCTAGATAAAACTCTCTTGCAAAGACCGAAGAGGAAACACACATCAAAACCACTAGCAAAATTCTCATCCGATGAGCTTATGTAACTATTGGGTTTTAATGCAAACAGAAACGTAATGTGGGCAGGAATCGCCAGAGCAAGAGCCGGAACTGTAATTCACATCTCCGCGCCCAGTGCGATCTCCATAACAAGACTGGTTAGAAATATGAGGTTTTGCGACAACCACTCTATTGATCACATCCACGTAAAAATCCTCAACGGGAAGTACTCTCCGAATGGCATCTAAAGCCAGGCGTTGCGTCTCATTGCCTTGGCAATAAAAGTCCGGAGTCAGACATACGCCGCTCCCACTGCAGGGATCTGCCGGGCACTCTTTCATTTTAGGCAAATCTTCGTTTCGAATAACAACAAACTGCATAGACGAAGGACAACTCCACTTAGATCCCACACTTGGGAATCCCTGAGAGAGATTCACTTCATTTACTGAGCTTATCACTCTTTGCTCTGCGGTTGCCCATCCTGCGGGATTGCTAAACTGAAGCTGATAGCCGCGTCCGTAGACACTGTCTCCAGAGATTCCCGATGGACCACGCGCTAAAGCATCGTCTGGAACATCCTGATCTGTGAATGTGAGCCCTAAAAGAACGTCATTGTCTTTCATAAGTGTTCTGATTTTCCCAACGACATTGTCTTCATCGCCGTCATTGAATCTCAGTGAACTTGCAAGCAGTCGATCTTTTTCTCCAGAAGGAAAGTAATGTTTTTTGGCTCCAGGTCTCATAGTAATTAAATGATTAACAACCGGCTCTTTGCTTAAATTGGTGAGCATGGTTCCAAGGCTCGTTCCATTCTTCGTTGTTCCATTTATGACGATGTGCTGAAGATTGGACGTGCTACGAATTGCCAACTGAGGGCGAGTGTTTGAATTTTTTAAAGATTGTGAAAAGGCCTCTCGTTTTGTTTGTAGAGAATAGTATTTTGTTGCTTCTGCAAACTCCTCTGTCACTTCCAGCCCACCCATAGGTGTGTAAGCCCCCGCACGAAACGTGAAAAACGCGCGCGATTCATAATTGTTTTTCATTCGCGAACATGACATATAAGCGATCGTGTCGAGTGAAGCTTTGTAAGCAAATGGGAGTTCTTCCATATAGGAAGCTGCGGAATTGGAATCCTCTTCCATCGCTGGATCGCCACAGTTCTGAAAGAACATCAAACTGACTAAAACAGTCCCCCCGAGGAGGTGTCTCAATGTGAGACGCTTCTTCATACCTTCACCTCTTTGACCCCGACCTTTGTTCTAGATGTATCGGAATAAAGCGGAAATTCTTCAGTCTTTTTTAGACTTTTGTCTAAGCCCTTGCCTTCTCTAAGGAAAATATGATTTGGTCTGACATCATGAACACTCAAGTTAAAAAAGCAGTCATTCCAGCGGCTGGTCTTGGAACCAGGTTCCTTCCAGCAACAAAGAGTATTCCGAAAGAGCTTCTTCCAATCGTGGACCGCCCAATTCTTCTTTATATTATTGAAGAGTGCCTCAATGCCAATATCAACGAGATCGTTTTGATCAGTGGTCGCAATAAAGAAGCCATTGAAGATTTTTTCGATGTCTCATTTGAGTTGGAATGGGCATTGGAAAATTCCGGCCGCACAGATCTTTTGGCCGACTTAAAAGCAATCCGAGATCAGATTTGCTTAATGAGCATTCGTCAAAAGCAAGCGCTTGGACTTGGACATGCTGTGCTTACGGCAAAACCCGCTGTTGGAAATGAGCCTTTTGCTGTTCTTCTTGGCGATGAGGTCGTGTTTACTGAAGAAGGTAAACCATCGGCTATTGCGCAATTGAAATCCAAGTTCGAAAGCTTGGGGTCCTGCGTTGCATCTGTTATGGAAGTTTCCAAAGAAAATGTCTCCAAGTACGGGATCATCGACGGGACCAGACAAGCCGATGGAGTGTGGCAAGTGAAAGGCGTCGTTGAAAAGCCTGCGCCTCAAGAAGCGCCTAGCTGCTTTGCTTTGACCGGGAGATATGTTTTTGACGCACAGATTTTTGCAGAAATTGAAAACTGTCCACCTGGAAAAAACAATGAAATTCAGTTGGCGGATGCCATGAATCTGTTGGCCAAAAACTCGGCTCTTTTCGCAATGCCTTTTGAGGGAAGACGCTTTGATGCCGGAGACAAACTAGGATATCTTAAAGCTAATGTTGAGGTGGCTTTGAAACATCCTGAACTTGCAAAGGAGTTTGAGAGTTACCTGACGGAAACGCTTAAAGGAAAAATCTAGTCATGAGTCTTCTCTCTTTATTGTTTGCTTCGCTTTTTACCCACGCTTATCTTTTGGAATACAGCACCATTATGTCACGCACATCTGATAATCACGGAAATGGGGGATATCAGATTCAACAGACTGTTCAGTGGAATATTGATGGAGCGCCAGCAGAAATTCTCGAAACCTGGACAGTGATCAATGAGTCGAAAATGCATTTGCGCCTGGAAGGACTTGGTCGGCTAAAGAATCGCGTTCAGGGCGAAATTGCCTATGACACTCAGAAAAGAACTTTTAAGTCTGCAAACGGCCAGGTGGTCTCCAAGAAATTACCGCCCACTTTTTCTCCACACTTTTATCATTTTCGATCTTCGAGATGGATGAGAGAGAGAATGGTCAGTTTAAAAATTGCGCCTCCTCAGTCACTTCAAAATCGTCCTCCGATTAATACTATGGAGAAAGAAAGCTACACTCCCCAAGCTTTTGTTTCCCTTCAAAGAGTAGGGGGCACAATCACTTACGGAATTGGCGATGTGGGAAATCCCTCACTTTTTATTGAGCAGGATCAGTTTGTTGTGACAAAGGTGCGATTTTCTCCTGAAACCTCTATCACTAGCGGAGAATTCGCAGAACACCCTGGCTCCTTTCATTATCCAAAATCTCTCGATTACAAATGGGATAATAAATCGGCGGTAGCGAAGGTTCGCAAAGTCACTTACCTTGGTCGATCGCCTAAAAATGAAAGCGTTCACTTCTCGGGCTCTGCACAACCACTTATTGTTCCGGACGAAGACGTCATTCGAGAGTTCTATTCCACGTTTAGATGAGAGCGATTAAAGTAGCGGTCGACGCTCCTCTTCCAGCGCTCACTTATCTTTGGCCGGATCTTTCCACACCACCAGATATCGGACTCTATGTTCAAGTTCCACTTGGGAAGAGAAAGGTTTCAGGTGTTATTATTGGTGAAGACCACGAGCCTTCTTCTGAGTACAAATTGAAAGAGGTTATCTTACCCGAGGAAGCGGATCGAATGAGATTGACGAAAGCTCACCTCAAATGGGGGCTTTGGCTTTCCGAGTATTATATTCATCCCGTTGGGCAGGTTCTTTGTCAGTTCTTTCCACCTCTCAAGAAACACTCAAAACGAAAACGCCAGAATATTTTATTTTGGGAGAATTCCGAAAATGAGCCCGAGAAGTCGTTTGATCTTAATGAAGAACAGGATGCTGCGGTCTCAAAGATCTTAGCGCAGCAAGGATTTTCGACACACCTTTTATTTGGTGTGACCGGCTCGGGTAAAACGGAAGTTTATCTTCAGGTGCTTGAACAAGTTATTCAGCGAGGCCAACAGGGTGTCGTACTTGTTCCTGAAATTGCGCTGACACCACAGCTTGTTGCGCGATTTTCAAAACGTTTTCCTAACGAAGTTGCTGTTATTCACTCTCAGCTCACAGAGCGTGAGAAAACAGATCAATGGTGGCAAATGGTCGATCAACAGCGCAAGATCCTGATCGGTGCAAGATCTGCTCTGTTTTGTCCGCTCCCCAATCTGGGACTGATCGTTGTCGATGAAGAGCACGAACCGAGCTTCAAACAAGACGAAAAATTAAAATACCATGGCCGGGACTCAGCCATTGTTCTTGGTAAACTCTCAAACTGCCCAGTGATTTTGGGATCAGCGACGCCTTCTCTCGAGTCTTGGAAAAATGCCGTAGAAGGAAAGCACCATCTTCATGAATTAAAATCCCGTGCGACTGAAAGTTTGATGCCGACAGTTGAAGTTATTGATTTAAGAGCTGTTCGCGAACACAGAAAAGATGAGCCATCCCAACTTCCCTTTTGGCTTTCAGATCCTCTTCATCAGGCCATGGCTTTAAACTTAGAAAAAAAAGAGCAGTCCGCCTTGTTTTTAAATCGTAGAGGGATGGCTCAGATGACCCACTGTCCGGACTGCGGTCATATTGCTGAATGCCCAAACTGCTCTGTCTCGCTGACTGTTCACAATAAGAGAGATCTTGTCTGTCACTATTGTGGTTACACAGAGCCTCATCATGATCACTGTCCGTCCTGCGACGTCGGCCATCTTGAACCGTTAGGTTTAGGTACAGAGTTGGTGGAATCGGATTTGCGAAAATTATTTCCGGATGCGCGAATCGCACGAGCGGATCGCGATGAAATTCAATCACGAAAAGAACTTGAAGACCTCGTTCAAAAAATGGAGTCCCAGGAGATCGATATTTTAATTGGCACACAGATGATCGCAAAGGGTCTCGATTTTCCAAGCCTCACGTGTGTCGGTCTTGTGCTTGCGGACGTTGGATTTCATTGGCCAGATTTCCGCGCAACGGAACGAAGTTATCAACTTCTTACTCAAGTGACAGGACGCTCTGGGCGCCATTCCAAATCCCCGGGGCAAGTTTTCATTCAAACTTATTCTCCTGCCCATCAAAGTGTTTTGGTGGCACAAACTCATCAGGTTCATGGGTTTTATGAATCTGAACTGATTGAACGCGAAGAGCTCAACTACCCTCCTTTTTCCAGACTGGCCTTATTTAAAGTTCAGGGAAATGACTTAAATGCAGCTTCCAATTGTGCCCACTACATTGTAAATCGCGCGCGACAGCTGAAAAAAACTTTTCCGGTCTTTGATGAGGTTCATGTGCTTGGACCCGCTCCGGCACCCTTAAGCCGTCTGCGTGGAAAATATCGCTTTCAAACTTTGTTGAAAGCCAAACAAGCACCTTTGCTCAAGGAATTTTGTCGCAAACTTCTTGGTGATGAAAAGTGGCTCCCTGCTGGGACCAAAGTGCAGGTCGATATCGATCCTCTTCACATGTTGTAAAAGGCCTTTACAATAAGATTATGAGCAATCCGTCCGAAGCATGCCCAAATTGCGGTCAACCGAGTGAAGTTTTTCATCCCGTCGGCACTGCTTTGAAACTCGCATTAAAAAGCACAGGACAAGGTGAGAACATCCCCACCAAAGTTTGCCCTGCTTGTTATGAATCTCTCAGTAAGAATGTTTCCCAAGGCGTAAAACTTCGGATGGAACAAGAGATCCGTGAGAAAAACAAAGTTAAAATGTGGAAAACAAGAGTGAACTTGGTCAAGCAAGGTCGCGCACTGATGGCTCAAAAAGCTTACTCCGAGGCTGCCGTAGTCTATGAAAAATATATTCGAGTGTTGGAAGTCGTGTTTAACTTGAAGCGCGGTGAGCTCTCTCCAAAAGTTTTCAATAACTCTCAACGAAGCAAAGAGATGACTGTCATTGCATCTGTATATTGGGATTTGGTACGCATTTACGACACCAGCCCAGCCTATGGCGACCGCATGAACAAAGCCGCTTTGAAGTTGGCTGAGTTCCTTCCCTTCACAACGATTTATCCTGTGGTGGTTAAAAAAGCAGAAGGGTTTTTAAGAAGTGCCCGCAATCCACAGGTTATTAAACAATTCCTGAAAAACACGCGGAGCTCTCGCGGCCCGTGCTTTATTGCCACTGCGACATTCGAAGCGGATTCCTATGCTGTAGAGCTTTTTATTTTTAGAAGGTTTCGCGATCAGTATTTAAGAAAAACTCCTTTGGGTCGAAAATTCATATGGTTTTACTATCGAATTTCCCCTGCTCTGGTCCGCGTCATCGCCACTCGCCCATTTATTAAACAAATCTCCCGCTTCCTTTTGAAAAAACTCTCACTTAAAGTCATTAAGCACTTGAAAACCTTTGAATAAATTGGTCCTTTTGACTCTATGAAGAAAATTGCCGTTGTTGGAAGTGGATTAACTGGACTTTGGATTTCCCATGCACTTTGTCAGGCGGGACATAGTGTGACTTTACTTGAAGCGCGAGAAGTGGCCGGCGGACGTTACCGAAGAGCTCGGGAGTCCTCTCCCTTTGAATCCCCGGATCTTTCTTTTTACCCAGGCGATGAGGCTCATGAGGCTTTTGCTCAATCCCTGCGAGATCGCTATCCGGAACTTTTTCAGTTTGAATCTGCTGCCCATCAGTCTCTGACCCATCACCATGGAGAATGGCGTGATTTTGTGGGATTTGGAGATGATCCAGCGAAATCGATTTCGGCTCTTTCACGTTGGAATACGAGTCAGGAACTCGTCATGATTCCAACTCCTGCTCACCTGGTGGAATCGCTTCTGAGAAACCCTGAATTTAAGATTGAGCTTCGCTCAGAGGTGACTCAACTGGAGGTTCAGGACGAAAAAGTGATTCGCGCTGTTTTAAATGGATCGAACACCATCGAGGCCGAGGAATTTGTTTTCTGCCCTTCGCCCCTTCAGCTTTTGGAGCTTTTGCCTCATGACGCAATCAAGTCTTCAACCCGCTCTCGATTGGCTCGGGCCCAGGGCTGGACAGCTATTTTTCTTCGCCTTGATCATAGTGAGTCGCTCCAAGAAGAGCGCTTCTTAAGATTTCTTCTTGGCACTGGGAAAGAGTTTGAGCCTGCTGTCGGTCGATTTTTTGAAAATCACTCCACTTGGATGAGCTTGATCCCTCAGGAAAGAGCCGCAGAGCCGGATTACATCACGGGGCAAATCAAAGCCATTAAACGGGTTCTTAAGCGCCACGCCCCAGAGATTTTAGAAAAAACTATAAAAGAGCATATTTTCATCCAGGAAGACGCTGTTGGCGAAATGGATCTGAAACTGAAAAATCCGCGTCGCTTCAATGAGATTTCCAATCTCTGGCTCGCCAACCACCGCCTTTCCCCGCTACTTGGCGGACTTGGCGAACTTCAGTCTGGAGAAGAAATCCTTTCCCAGCTTTTTGTTGCCGAGCCCCATAAGCTCGTGTTAACTGATCAACAACTTTAAAATACTCACCTTTTGCAAGCTTCTGGTGCGGTCTAAATAGACTGTTTCCCCTGCAAAAGGGTGGCTTAACCAGGAGGACAATTTATGCCACAGATCACTATGAAGGATATGCTCGACGCTGGAGTTCACTTCGGACATCAGACTCAGAGATGGAATCCTAAAATGAAACCTTATGTCTACACAGCTCGTGGAGGCATTCACATCATCGATCTTCAAAAATCAGTTGTTGGAGCGAAAAACGCAGCTGAGTTTGTTCGAAAAGTCGGCGCTCAAGGCGGCAGACTCATTTTCGTTGGAACTAAAAAGCAAGCTGTTGAACCTATCAAAGAGGCGGCACAAAAATGCGGTCAGTTCTATGTGACAAAAAGATGGCTTGGCGGAACGCTGACTAACTTTCAAACCATTAAATCTTCTATCGATCGCCTTAAAAAGATCGATCAAATGAGAGAAAAAGGCGAACTTGAGTACTTTTCTAAAAAAGAACGCGCCTCTATGGAGAAAGAGTACAATCGTCTCTTGGATTACCTCGATGGAATCCGTGAAATGAAGGATTCGCCTTCATGTATGTTTGTTGTTGATATTTCCAAAGAACACATCGCCGTTGCGGAAGCGAAAAAACTAGGAATCCCAGTAGTTGGAATCGCGGACACCAATTCCGACCCAGGACTGATTGATTATCCAATTCCTGGAAATGATGATGCCATTCGCTCCATCAAGCTTTTTGCCAATATGGTGGCTGAATCTTTTATGGAAGGTGCAAAAGAATACAAAGCCACAGTTCGAGAAGAAGCTGAGAGCACTCAGGCTCCTCAACCGGAAAAGCAAGAAAGAAGACCAGCACGTGGACGTCAACAACAGGCCGAAGCACAACCTGCTGCCGCAGGTCCTTCTGTAGTTAAAGTCTCTAAAGCAAGAAAACTCGTTGCTGCAGGAACTGCAGATGACGTTGAAATTGCAATGGAGCTTGAGGGCCAAAAAGAAGAAGACACTTCTTCTGAAGACGACACTAAAGAGTAATTTAGGAAAAATTCGGTTACGAAAGGATAAGATAATGTCGATCACTGCAACTTCTGTAAAAGAACTTCGTGAAAAAACGGGCGCCGGAATGATGGATTGCAAAAAGGCGCTCCAAGAAACTTCTGGAGATTTCGATAAAGCTATTGACTGGCTTAGAACAAAAGGACTTAGCAAAGCCGCTAAAAAAGCAGGCCGCATTGCCGCTGAAGGCACAGTCGCTTCTTACATTCACGCCGGCGGACGCATTGGTGTGCTTGTTGAAGTGAACTCTGAAACAGATTTCGTTGCTCGCAACGACGCTTTCCAAGATTTCGTTCGCGACGTTGGAATGCACATAGCGGCTCTTGCGCCACAATTTGTAAAAGTTGAAGACATTCCTGAAGAAGTTCGTGAAAGAGAACAGTCTGTTCTTAAAGCTAAGGCTCTAGAAGAGGGAAAAAAAGCAGACTTCTTGGATAAAATTATTGATGGCCAATTGAAAAAATGGGCTGCGGAGATTTGCTTGCTGGATCAGAAGTTCGTCAAAAACCCAGATCAGACCGTGGGTGAACGCCTCCAGGAACTGATTGCAAAAATTGGAGAAAACATCGTTATTCGTCGTTTTGTTCGCTATGAACTCGGCGAAGGAATTGAGAAGAAACAAGAAGATTTTGCAGCTGAAGTTGCAGCTGTGACGAAGAACTAAAGGACGCCTTTTGAAACCCTATCGCCGCATTTTGCTCAAGCTCAGTGGAGAGGTACTGGCTGGGGACTCCAGCCAGGGCATTAACACGAAAGTCATTAATCAGATCGCTTCAGATATCCAGACTGGATTCGATGTGGGCGCTCAAATGGGTATTGTGATTGGCGGTGGAAATATTTTTCGTGGAGTGGCGGCATCTGCACAAGGGATGGACCGCGCAAGCTCGGATTACATGGGAATGCTCGCCACGGTCATCAATGCATTAGCGCTTCAGGACGCACTTGAGAAAAAAGGAATGGCGACTCGCGTGCAAACGGCCATCGAGATGGCAGAAATCGCCGAGCCTTATATCCGCAGAAAAGCCATCCGCCATTTGGAAAAAGGGCGAATTGTTATTTTCGCAGCCGGAACTGGTAATCCTTATTTTACCACCGACACCGCGGCCTCCCTTCGAGCAATGGAAATCAACGCGGATGTGATTATGAAAGCGACAAAAGTGGATGGCATCTTCGACAAGGATCCAAAGGTTCATAAAGATGCCGTACTTTATCCGGAGCTTTCATATATGGACGTTTTATCCAAAGGCCTTAAAGTTATGGACTCGACAGCCATAAGCCTTTGTATGGATAATAAACTCCCAATTATTACTTTTAATTTAACTGTACCTGGGAATATCGCACGCGTGATTCGTGGTGAGAGAATCGGCACAATCGTAACTTAAAGGAGAGATCTCATGTCAGAAATTGGAAAAGTTAGCAAAGAAAGAATGGAGAAAGCTCTATTAGGTTTAAAGGGTGATTTACAGAAAGT
>CAZWVK010000077.1:0-12453 GCA_964636785.1 uncultured Pseudobdellovibrionaceae bacterium
AATTCGGCCCATCGGTTTATCATTGAAATAATTTTTTTAGAGTAATCAATTGATAGCTTCTGATCGATCAAATGCTTGTAAATTCTTGGAGCACTTTCCCCATAGGCTCTTGGATAGAGCTTCAGTTTAATCATCATAGCCTGAATAAAATTGAAATGAGATTTTAATCTTTTGATATGAGCTTCTTGACCAAATGATTCTGTCTCCAATAGAGCATCAAATTCTGTTACGAATTCTTGTGGAAAAAGCACCTCGTCTAAAGTTTGTAGAGCTGTTAAGTTTTTTGCTGCACCAATGATTTTCTTAATTTCGTTTTTATCTATTTTTCGCTCTTTATTGAGCTGCTGAACTCTCTTTTTGGCTTCGATAGTTGTCATGGAAGACTTAAAGCCAAATTCAGGATACGAATGAATTTCTAGCTTCTTAGCTTTCTGTCGAATACCATCTTTATAAAACTCATAGTAGATAGACCAACTGTTTGGCTTTCTATTCTTACGAAGATAGAACCAACCTCTGTCTTTACGAATGGATGCCATGATTACTCCTCGGAAAAAAGCTTTGAGGAGTAGAGGAAAATCACCTGCACACACTACACAAAAACACCTACACGCAAATGTAAGTGACTGAAATCATTAAGTAATTTCAATAAAATGGTAGCGAGGGAGGCACTTTAAATGCATTCTCAGAATATCCAAGCGCACTTTCTTGATTGGAGTAATTGGGCAACATCCACTTGGAAATCTCCTCTTCAATCGACAGATTTTCATTGGCAGGAAGTCTAAGAGCCTGAACAAATGAAAAGTTAAGAAGAAGCAATAGAAATAAAATTCGCATGATTTAAAATCTACTCCACAAGCTTTGAGGCTAATTCATCAAATAGTCGTCTCGCCCAATCCCCCTGCTCACCCGGGCCATTAAACAAGAATGTGAAAGCATAGAGTTGACCGTCACTTCGACCGGCAAAACCCGTGAGTCCCGCCACACCAGTGAGCATTCCTGTCTTAGCTCTTACACGCCCCAAAGCCGGGCCTTTTTCCATTCGGGATTTCAGCGTGCCATCAATTCCGGCCAAAGGAAATGAAGATAGAAACTCAGAAGAGTACTCGAACTCTTTATGCGCCTGAGCCAGAATATGAGAGATGTCTTTTGCCTTGAATTTATTTCTGCGACTTAAGCCCGAAGGGTTTACAAAAGAAAAATCTTTTTTGGAAACTCCAAATTGTGAAATCAGATCGACAATAACGTTCACACCGTCTTTCATCGTTGCGGGTTGTTTAGAGAACTCAGCCGCGAGATTTTTTGTCAGCATTTCCGCCACATAATTGTTCGAATATTTCATCATATCCGAAACAGTCTCACTCATTGTTTTGCCTTTTGCTTCTGCAAGGATTTTTGCATTCTTAGGCATGCCTCCCAAACGAACCTCACCTTTCACTTGAATTCCACGTTGCGAAAGGAACTCTTTCAGATTATTGCCCGCCCACATAGCTGGATTAAGAATGCTTTTGTATCTCACGACTTCGGATACACCTTCGCCAATCGACCCCGTCACATAGATTGTATTTCCCTGAACACGTGAAACCACGATGCTTGAAGATGAACCTTTTTTAGTTTTTGCTTTGTTCGTAATGGTCCACTCTGAGTTGTATGGATTCAGAAAAACTTTTGGTGCCTGCCCTGCCTTTGTTGGGCGCACATGAACATTGATTGAATTCCAGTTGAAAGACATTGCACCGATTGGTGCATCATAGGCGCGATCCACTCGTCCTGGATCACGACTTTCATCAAAACGCACCTGATCAAAAAGGGATTCATCGACAACGATATCACCCTCAATGGTTTTAATTTCATTGCGTACAAATTCATTCACTAAAAACCACATACTCTCAGAAACAAATCCGGGATCGCCACCACCTTTAAGGAAAAGATGACCTTTTAAAACTCCTTTTTGGTCCGAGGCATCTGACCAGAGCGTCGTTTTAAAGCGATGACTCGGGCCGAACTTTTTCAAAGCTGCAATTGCGGTGAACACCTTTGATAATGAGGCTGGAATCATTTGCTCTTCAGCATTGACGGAGAAAATCGTCTTATGAGGAATCTCATTCAAGTCCATCACATGAAGACCCAAGCGATTTTCTGGAATTCCATAGGATTTAACAATCTTTTGCAATTCCTTGGAGTCCAGGGCCAACGAAGGGTTGACCCAAATTGATGTAAAAAGAAAAAGAAGCGCGATTAAAAAAAGTGATTTCATGTCCCATCCGTGAGAAAGTTTTCAGTATGATCCGCAATTTCAAATTACGTAGTACTAGATTACATAGATCTTTCTATTTCTTCATTCTTTTTTGCACAGTTTCTTTGATCTTAAATGGATGCACATCGAAAGAATCTGTCAGAAGCGATTCATTGGTCGTAGCGTTGTCCTCTGCGCCCGCCACATTGGATCCGCGAAGAGCAACAGATGCAACAGGCATGCGGCTTTGCAATCTCATTTTCCAAAGTCTAGTTCGTGTTGGAAGCACATTGGATGTCGAGGGGGATGCGGCAGAAAGCTGGACATACAAAGATAAAGTCTATGAATTCCAGCTCAAAAAGGGGCTTCGGTTTCAAAATGGACGATCGGTCACCAGAGAGGATATTGAATTTAGCTTTTCAGAGTTCAAATCTCCAAAGAGTCCATTTTCCTCGGCGTTTTCGACGATTCAGAAAGTGGAGGTCTTAGAAAAACAGGACCAATTGACAGTTCGAGTTCATGTGGATCAGTTTGCGGCTAAATTTCTCTCATCCGATTTACCTGTTCTTAAGATTTTACCTAAAGAAGAAATCGAAAAGGATGAAAAAGGTTTTACGAATCGACCTATGGGATCCGGTCCTCTCAAAGTCCAAAACATAAATGATCAACATATTGTCTTGAAAAGAAAAGAGGGTCTGCCGGCGGAATCCGATTTATTTCAGGCTTTCGAGTTTAAAGTGATCAAAGATGATTTCACGCGCTCACAAAAGATTTTAAAAGGTGAAATTGACATCGCCATTGCAGAGTTGCCGCCCGATATCGTCAAACGTCTTGAATCCAAGGAATCGGAACGAGTCCATGTTTACACCTATCCGGGACTTTCAATGACTTATGTGCTGGTGAATCTCAAGGACCCTGATCTTGCGCGAAAAGAGGTACGCCAAGCCATCTCTCAAGCCATTCATAGAGAAGAAATCATCAAATACAAACTTTTAGGTCTTGGAGTTGAGGCCACATCCATTTTGACTCCTGAAAACCCATATTTTAATAAAGATCTGAAAAATGACCCATATGATATCGAAAAGGCGAAATCTATACTGAGCGAGGTTGGGATGTTGTCACTAAAGACATCCTCCAACCCAACGGCCGTTGATCATGGCAAAGTTCTCGCGAATCAAATTGAAAAAGCCGGAGTTCAGGTGAATCTACAAAGCTTTGAATGGGGCACTTTTTATAATGATATCAAAACTGGAAATTTTCAGTTGGCGACAATGAAATGGGTGGGGGCATTTGATCCGGATATTTACAGAATCGCGTTTCATTCCAGCGAGCTTCCTCCTGGAAGAAACCGCAGCTCTTATATCAATAAGGATTTGGACTTGTTACTAGAAAAGGCATTTCATGAAGAATCGTTTGAATCACGAAAGAAAATGTATAACGAAATTCAGCGGATCATCTTTGATGAGTACATTATTATTCCCCTTTGGTATGAAACGCAGGCTGCTGTTGTGAGAAAGTCTTTAACAGGCTTTAAACCTTCCGTACTCAGCGACTACTCTGCACTTCTAGAAATTAGGAAATTAGGAGCTCCTTCAATATGAACAGGCGAAAGTGGATGATTGTTTATTTAACTGTTTTGGTGATTTTTGGTCTCGATCAGTACACAAAGTCATGGGCTGTTCAGAATATCCAACAGCTCGAAATGCATGGTTTTTGGGGATTGGTTCTGCATCGCAATCCCGGAGCCATTTTAGGGACTTTCTCTGGTCTTCCGCCCCTTCTTCGAGTGGTGAGTCTGTCTACGGCGGGAGCTTTTTTGATTTTCCTATTTGGAATTCTTCAGTATTTGCTTCCGAAGACTCTTATGATGCTTCGATTGGGGATGAGCATTTTGCTTGGTGGAATTCTCGGAAACGTCTATGACCGCATGACTTCCGGTGCAGTTGTGGACTTTTTATTGGTGCGATTTGGAAATTGGACATCCCCTGCTTTTAACGTGGCCGATGCACTTCAGTGGGTCGGATATGGAATGATTGTTTTCGCTTTATTAACCAAAGCCAATGAGATCTGGCCAGATATGAATGAAAGGC
The DNA here is from genome assembly GCA_964636785.1 of uncultured Pseudobdellovibrionaceae bacterium. GTDB lineage: Bacteria > Bdellovibrionota > Bdellovibrionia > Bdellovibrionales > UBA1609 > UBA6776. The sequence continues at coordinate 4,324 of CAZWVK010000077.1, forward strand.
GAACGGTCTGGATCAACCCTTCCTTTCAGCTCAAGTACTGCTTTATTCTGTCTCTCATAGGTTTGTCATTTGCAATTGTCAGTGGGGTTTTTTCTTACTCCTATTTACAGATCACTATTGATGACCTGGTCTTTGGCTCGCCCGAAGCTATGGAAGACCGATTTCTAATTCCCTTCTTTCAAACCTATTTAATAATGACAGGCGTTTTTCTTTTGGGACTTTTTGTCCTTGGACGAATCTTAAGTCATAGAATCGCAGGTCCACTCTTTGCGTTTGAAAAGTACCTGGAGGACCTTTTGGACGGCAAAGAAAGAAATTTAAAACTGCGTTCAGGCGATGAATTTAAACACCTGGAAGAAGTTGCCGAGAAACTTAAGGTTCGTCTCCAGGCTCAAAAGGCTCAGGATGTTAAGCAAGATGAAATCTCACCGACTCTATCCGATTGAGATAATATCTTTTTTCTTTCGCCATATTGTCTGTTTGATCGGCAGCAACTAAAAAGTCGCGCTCAGGCCCACGCACAAGACCTAAAGGACTCACAATGCGCTCTTTTCCTGGTCGAGAACCCCCACTGTAGGTCATAGCAACATCTTTTTGATCGAGTATTGCTCGGATAAGAATTCGACCTGAATCCTTCTCTCGCAAATTCTCAATCGAAAAGTCATTCCATGTGAGGTTTTGTCCCTGTAATGCAATCGCATCCACCAAAGAGTTTTTCTCCCCCATGCGGCGAATGCATTCAAGCCCCACTTCCAAGCAGGTCTTTGCATCATCGAGTGCTCGGTGTGAATTTCCTGGTGAGATACCAAGCGTTTTAGCCAGTGTGATCAAACGATGATTGGGACTTTCTCGAATCAAATTTCGACTTAAAAGACTTGTGCAAAGAACAGGAGTTGAAAGCGGCAAAAGCGAAGACTGCTCAAAGTCCCATGCCAAAAAACCCATATCAAATGGCGCATGGTGAGCCATCATAACGCCGTCTTTTACAAACTCATAAAAAGCATGAATCCGATCGGCAATAGGTGGCTCGTTTTCAACCATCTCATTGGTGATTCCATGAATCTGAATCACCTCGCTGGACATCAGCCGAGAAGGTTTAATCAGTGCCTCAAATGTTTCAATGATTTGGCCTTGGTGCCACTTCACCGCAGCCATCTCACAAATCTCTGAGCCCAACGGATATTTTCCGCTGGTTTCCAAATCGAAGGCGATTAATTTATGGTCAAGTAAAGAGCCTGTTATTTTCATCGCCAAAGGCTACTACATAAAATAAATGGGATCTAGATTTCCGATACGCAGAATGACACGCTCCGAAGCAGATTTTAGTACGATCTTTGCTTCGCGACCCTGTCGTACAAACGACGTGATTCGTCCCTCATACACATAGGCTTGGACCTGACCGCCCGCCAGAGGGATCACCTGGACAAACCGATACTTCCCATAACGATTCTGAGTCCAATTGTCTTTCAAAAATTGAAGGCCTAAGAAAACTTGAAATCCTTTCTCTCTGGATTCTCTATCGATCATCGCTAGAATATATTTTTTTGAATCGACACTGCCCCGTGGGGACATCACGATGAGGGACTCACTATCACTGTTTAAAAGCTTCTCGGTGCATGTGGAATGGGCCGGAGGCTCTGAGGCTTGCGCCTCACTGAGAGCCAAGATCAAAGAGAAAATAGTGAGTCCACCAATCATCATCGACAGATCCGCTGAGCCCTTGCACCATACTGCGGACCTATGCAGTGAACTCCTTTTCCTTCGCTCGTGATTTGAAACTCCACACCTGTTGTACTTCCCATCTCAGTGCGATTGAGTTTGTTCAGATGAGTTAGATTCGTTGTGCCCACTTTTGCGCTTGGAACATAGGGACGCCAATGCATTCCTTTTAAAGGTATGGCTTGAAGAGCGGTGATCTCCGCAGATCTTCCCTTGGTCACATGAAAGAAGGTTTTTGTAAAAATCGAATAGTTTCTATAATTGTCCGGGCGATGATCCAAGTTGGCCGCACCTGTGATCAGAAAATTTCCGAGGCTATAATATATAGCCGCTCCTTTATAGATTTCGATAGGACGAATCACATGAGGATGATGACCTAAAACGAGATTCACACCGCCATGATCAACGGCGTAGCGGTAGCGATCTCTTTGCCCACTATTGAGCTTCACTTGCCCTTCCGTTCCGTAATGAACACTCAAAATCTTAAGTTCCGCAGAGCTGTTTTTGAAAGCCTGAATCAGAGTGCGATACTCACTGTCATTGTGAACACTCATCAACGAATAGGCTCCGCCACCACTGTTCGACATATTGATTGCCGCAAAGGCCACTCGCACCCCATCTGCAGCGGTGAATTCAACGGGTGCCACCTTTTCATCTTTTCGACGAATTCCATGGTAGGCAATAAAAGGGTACTGCCTTTTAAGTGCTTCCATCGCTTGACGTGTACGCGCCATACCTTCTTGGCCGAAGTCATTGATATGGTTGTTTGATAGGCTCATGAGGTTGACATTGAGCTCTTCAATCAAGTGTCGAATACCGCCGGAATGAGAGACAAAAGCAAAGCCGCTATTTTTTGGACTTTTCAGTCCGCTCTTTGAATCCGAAATAGCTGTTTCAATATTTAAAAAGTTGATGTCGGACCCCCAAAAGAGATCTTTCACTCTGGAAGTGAGTGAGGTGTAGGTGGCTTCACGCTCTCCATTATGATCCCCATTCCAATCCCATAGTTTAGTGGGATGAGGCTCAGGAGGAGCTGGTCTTCGTAAATGATTGTCTGAAAAAGAAAGATCTCCGCCAGCGCCAACCACCAGCTCAAGCCCTGATGCAGAACTAGTCGCAATTGCAGTCAACATAAGAGCACTTAATTTTAGACGATAGGACCAATTCATAAACCCTCCTTAAGGGCCAAAATTTGTCCATCCTTGCGACTTTTTAGGCGCGATAAACCCAATATGGGAGCCTAAAAGCCTCTCCTTTGAGGTCTTGTTTGATTCATCTCTAAGTAGTTCAAATCCCATACCCACTGAGGTACGCCGTACCTAATCCGGCGATATAGAGCAGTTGAGATTCGAGGCGAGTCTGTGCTAAACTTGAAAATGTCTGGGCGAACCAGACGTCTATGAAGAAATAAATAAGTCTATTCGAAGCCCTTTTATTGAACTCAATCTTGATCTTAAAGATCACAGGCGGACTTATTTATGGAACCAGCTTCAGCAGCTCAAGTGAGCGCATCCCACCTTTCTTTTGAATGGCCCAATGGAAACCTTCAGTTCTCAGATCTCTCCTTTTCTTTTTCAAAGGGAAGATCTGCACTTGTTGGCGTAAACGGGGCCGGAAAAACCACTCTTGCAAAAATTCTTTCAGGCGAGATGCGCCCCACTTCCGGCGAGCTTCGTATTGAAAAGCCTGTTCGGTATCTGGCACAGGATGAAAAGGCTCCTTTAGGAATGATTGCGGCTGAGTACTTAAGCTCACTATGGGATTCACCAACCCTTCAGCCTGAACTTTGGACGGCTCTCCTGGATGGGATCTCGCTTGAGAAAGAGCTTCATCTATTAAGTGGCGGAGAATGGGTGAGGGTTCGAATTGCGCATGCCCTGACATTTGAAGGGCAGTTTTTAATTCTAGATGAGCCGACCAATAATTTGGATAAAAAAGGGAAAAAAGCTCTTTTTGAGTTTATTAAAAATTATCGAGATCCAATTTTAATTATCAGCCATGATCGAGAGCTTTTAAATTTGGTAGACCAGATTTATGAACTCTCAAGCCTAGGAATGAAAGCCTATCAGGGAAACTATGACGTTTACGAGGAGCAAAAGAGATCAGAACTCCACTCCCTTGAATCGAAAATTGAACATGCTAAGAAAGAAAAGAAGAAAGCTGAAAGAGCTCACTCTGAAAAATTGCGCTCCCAGGAAAAAAGAATTCGTAAAGGTGATCGAGAAGCAAAGAAAGGTGGTATTCCCCGCATTGTTGCTGGCGGTTTAAAGCGTAAGGCGCAAGAAACATTAGGTCGAATTCAAACCAATGAAGCCAAACGAAGTCAGCGGCTAAAAGAAGAGCTAAAGTCCTTAAACGCACTTAAGGAAGAGAGCAGTTTACTTTATTTAAAAATGAAGCATGAAAAAATCCCTGAAGGAAAGATCCTCTTCGAACTCAACGATGTTAATGTTCATTTTCCAGAATCCTCAACCCCACTATGGAGGGATTCTCTTTCATGGACGGCGAAGGGGCCAATACGTATAGCCATTGAAGGCGGAAATGGAGCCGGCAAGTCGACTTTGATAAAAATACTCACTGCGGAAATGGAACGGTCGTGGGTCGTCGGGGAAGTTAAACCCGTAAGCGTTCCCACGGCGGTCTTGGATCAAGAGTATAAAATCTTAAATAATGAAAAATCGGTTTTGGAAAATGTCTACGAGTCGACTGATCTTGATGAGGTGGAATGTCGAAATCAATTGGCGCTCTTTCAATTTACAAAGGATCAGGTTTTTCAAAAAGTCGAATCCTTAAGCGGTGGTGAAAAACTCAAAGCCGCTCTCGCAAAGATTCTGCTCTCATCTCCCCCTTTTCAATTATTGATTCTCGATGAGCCGACCAACAATCTGGATCTACCGAGCCTAAAGATTCTTGAGGGCGCCCTCAATCAGTATGAAGGAGCATTAATTGTGATCTCGCACGACCAGCACTTTCTGGCGAATATCGGTGTCACTGGATCTTATGTTTTGATTTGAAGGTATGCTGGCAGGTGTCCGAGCCAACCATTCCGTTCAAACTGCCGTATATCGCCGGATTAGGTACGGCGTACCTAATCCGTAGCCTTAGGCTTCGGTTTGGAGTTCGAGACGCGATTTACGAAGTTATTGTAAACATCGAGATTCTCATCGCTCTTACCAAACAAACGATCGAGCTTTCGCGGTTTCGAACCATCAGAGAGCTGATCCTTCTGCTTCATGATCACACGGATATGTCCTTCACGTGGGCGTCCATCGGACAATCGCTCAGGCTTTAATGCACGTGCTCGACCATGAAGATCCACACTCTTGTGCTCGAGTTTGGAGTCCACCTGAGAAAGAATCATATCCAATCTCTGCTGGGCCACCATCTTTGCCATTCGTTCGGATCCGCCGGGAATCGTATTCAAAAAGACATCTGAATCAATATAAACATTGGAATCTTCAAGTCCCATCGTAACCGCTTGAAGGCGCCCAATCACCTCTGCAAATTTACCCAATGGCTCAGCTGTTCCTGTTTTAAACAGAAATCGCTCAGGAACAAGAATCTCAATGGTGTCCCCTTCCACCTTCATGTCGGTGGCAAAGTCTCCAAGCTGCTCCATCAATGCCGCTTTCGCAATATTCTCAGAGCCCATCTTCATAAAGTTCGGTGTGTAATCCATTGGTCGAATGAAATCCTCTAACACACGAAGAGGTTCGTTCATAAGATCCAAGAATAATTTCTCTAAGGTGAGCTGAACTCCGTAGTTCGAAAAATTATACTCGATCACAGACGGTGTCGAGAAATAATCCGAAACATTCTTTTTCACTTCTTCAGATTGACTCAAAAGCCACATCAATAAGAAGAAGGCCATCATCGCAGTCATAAAATCTGCAAACGCCACCTTCCAGGACCCCCCGTGAGCACCGGCGGCCTGGACATTGATTTTCTTAATAACGATCAGTGGCTGTTTCTCTGCCATGAATTACGCTGCTTTCTTTCCTTCTTTGGTTGCCGTGTCCATTTCTTCAAATGTTGGACGTTCATTTGGATAAATACTTCGTCGAGCAAACTCCACACATACAAGTGGAGGCGCTCCTCTTTGAAGAGCTACAAGCGCTGCTTTGATCACAGATAGATAGCGCCCTTCTGAATTGATATCTGCGCTCATCTTCGTTGCAATGGGTGCGATAAATCCATAACACATCAAAACCCCAAGGAATGTTCCGATCAGAGCGGCCGCAACAAGGGATCCGATCTTCTGTGTACCCGCATCGAGGTAATCCATCGTATGAACAATACCCAAAACCGCAGCCACAATACCCAGACCTGGAAGAGCGTCTGCCACCTGCTGAACTGCGTGCTGAGCAGCATGCTCTTCTTCATGAGCCACTTTGATATCCTGATCCAATAGATCATCCACATCATATTGCGAAAGATCCGCTGAAAGAGTGATCTTCATGGTGTCACACAAAAAATCAACGGCGTGGTGATTCTTTAAGAAGGCTGGATAAGCTTTAAAGATTTCACTGCTGTCTGGTTCTTCAATGTGCTTTTCCACAGCTTGTGGACCATCTTTTCTGAAAACTTGAAAAAGTTGAAACAAGAGCTGCAAGAGCTCAACATAGTCATTCTTCGAAGGGCCTTTGCCAATCAAAGCATGAATCGCCTTACTCACTGCCATTTTGATCGTGCTCATCGGGTTTGCGATAATAAATCCACCAAGTGCAGCTCCACCAATGATCACAACTTCAAATGGCTGCCAGATCACATGGAGATGTCCACCGGCTCCAAGAAAGCCCCCGAACACACAAACGATCACTATAATTATACCGACTACGCCCATAGTTCACCTCATGGATCAAATCGGAATAAAAGACATTTAATTAAATTGACCTAGGTCCAGGTCTCTGAAAGTTTTAAATGAGATGAGCTCTTCCCGACCCATAGTTTTTTATTTTAGAAGCCTCGACACCTCAGGAAGCGATGAATTCAAAATCGGCCCAATTCGAATCGGAAGTTTTTCAAGCCACTTCGAGGAAGAATTTGAGAATTTGCCACTGGACTTTGTTCCAGTTCTAAATATGGGAGCTGGGTCCCTCTTTGAGCAAGCGGATCGCGCAAAAATATTCTTAAAAAAAAACGAATCTTTCTCGCAAAATTTAAATACCATCCATTTTTTAGGTCACTCAGCCGGTGGATTGATCGCAAAAATGGTTGCTGCGGATTCGGAGTTCAATCAAGGCCTCAGGTCTGTGATCACTATTGGAACTCCTCACAAATCCTGCAAAGCGGCCGAGTGGGCAGCTTCCATGGAGCACCACTCTCCCCGCCTTCACCACTTGCTCAAATGGATCGGCTACGACATAACACTTCGTCGGTCTACATTCGAGAGTTTTAAAGCCGTTTCTGAAGAAGAATTCCTCATTCCTGAAACCATTTTAACGGGAGCAATTGTCTGCGCACCCTCACCTAAAACATGGAGCTGGTTTTTTCGCTTCATTCACAAATTTGATATGGCTAAGAATTTAGATCAACCATCAGATGGATTGATCTCCAAAGAATCACAGTACTTTGGCAAGCACACCTGGGAATTTGATTTGGATCATCTTCAGCAGATCGGCTACGGTGGCCAATCCGAAGAATTCAAGAGACTTTGTCAATTCTTAGAGAAAGTTTGGTTGGACACCAAGTTCTAAGTTAGAAATAGGGACCATAGCCTTTTGTCACCCTAAACTCAGCGCTTTCACACATCTCTTTTGTCAGAGCTGTCCTTCTCTGGTCCGTATTCGAGCCTCTCGCATTCCATACACTTAGGTGATAAGCCAGACCAGCGCTATCAGCGGAGCGTTTAAACATGAGCTTATATGCATTTTTAATGATTGTTTCTGGACTATCGTAGCATGAATTCGATGAAGTCGGTCCTGCAGGATTTCTGCTTGAACACTTCTCCCAGGCAAGTGCCGCGGCCATGGCCTCGGAACAAAATGCACTTCGCCCACCACTACTGAGTCGCCACATCCAATGATTAAAACCGGCAGCTTCGCCATAGCGACCTAAGAACTCACAGTAAACCCAATTGACTCGGCCTTCATTATTATTCTGTTTCGCTAAATTCCCCCAATGCGTTTTCTCTGCAGTGGTACAAACCGCATTCGGAGCAGTCACACTGCAGCTATTATGAGTATAGCTTCCCGACAAGCTTCCATTTGTGCATTTTCGCGATTGAGATCTGCAAGTTTTTCCGAATGCAACCTTTGGTTCGGCATAAGCAGTCACGGAAGAGCCATGCGCAATGGTATTGCCATTGAAGTTGCAGCTGGCTCCATTTTGCACCACGCATGTGGAGTGAGTATAATTTCCTGAGAGCGAACCATTATTGCATGTTCTCGTCTGTGACTGACAGCTGCTTCC
>CAZWVK010000078.1:0-12423 GCA_964636785.1 uncultured Pseudobdellovibrionaceae bacterium
ACTGAGAAGACGTTCCAGACAAAAGATTTAAAAGCTCCGCGTAAGCCGTATTATCAAGAGGAGAGGTGTTGATTAAATTCCCAGACCCATCTTCAAAACGAAGAAGAGATTTTGCTGGAAACCCACCAACCGCATAACTTTCTATCGACATCGGAATAAAGTTAATTGTTTGAACTGGTAAAGCTTCCCAACCTGAAAAAGAGCCGTCGTTGAAAAAGACTCGGAATCTTCGATTGTCCGATGCATTGGGATTGTAAGTGGTTGCCCCCGAACAATCTCCGGGATTGAAAGTGAAATTCTTTCGGTTCGAAAATGTATCAAAAATGGTCCACGGATACGTGTCCTGACGTACCCCCGTCCCGTCACCAAGCGAAAGCGCAAATACTCCAGCAGTTGATGACAGGTCTAATGTTTGAATCTCTTCATACAGTAAGCAGTCCTCAGCTCCGGACGTTCGAATCTGCATGCGAAACTGAACCGAAGATGACGTGACCGGTATCGAATCCGGTTTAAGCAAGCGGCCGTGATATGTGATTCCAGAGCTTGCAAACGTAGATGAGCTAAATATGAAAAGTGAAGTCGTGATAATGGTCCACAAAAGCTGAGCCGGAAGAAAACCAGAACTCTTCCGACTTAAGACTTTATTCTTTAGCACTGAGGCTTCCATTAACGCTCCGATCTTTAGCCGTCTAGAAATTCTTAAGTCTTCTTTTACAAACGGCATAAGGAGCTTAAACCTGAAGCAAATTTAGCGAACTTGTTCACAACTTGTCTTTTAAATCAGCATCAATTTGTCTCAAATTAAGACACATAGTCGCCATCTAGAATGTAGCCATTTTCTATCCCTTGATGTATCAAAACCATCTATGAAAACATTTGTTTTTCTTTTGGGCTGGATATTCTTAGGATTTGGCGTGATTGGAGTTTTCCTTCCTCTCTTACCCACCACTCCTTTTCTTCTTCTTGCGGTGTGGTGCTTTTATAAAAGTTCGCCAAAAACTCATGCGTGGATTGAGAACCATCCCCATTTCGGCCCCATACTTCGAGATTGGCGCTTACGGGGAGCCATTTCACACAAAACGAAAATTCTGGCGATGATCATGATTCTCATTAGCTTAACCGGAATCTGGTTGCGAGTGGATCAGAGATGGCTACAAATTCTTATCACCTTGCTTTTACTTTGTGTCTCGACGTTTATTCTCACGCGACCAAGCGATTAAGACACTCCACATTTTCTTCAAAGTATTTACCATTTACCCTTCTGTCTGAATAGGATCCATACAGAGCTCACTGATGTTGATATGCTCTGGCTGATCAATCACCCACTTTATTACTCCTGCGATATATGCCGGATCAAGCTTCTTCACTTCAGGAAGTTTCTCTCTCATTTTTGGAGTATCGATATAGCCCGGACTGATATACGTCATTCGAATTCCAGAGGGTCGAGACCCGTGGCCCCCTAAACTCGCCATGCTTAAGTTTCGGCAATAAGCTCTTAAGGCTTTCTTTTCGATGGGATATATCCAGGGAGTTCCTTTCACTGGAGTGTCGGCGGTGCTTCCCAAAACAATGATGTGTCCGGAATGACCGGCTTCGCTCCAAGCTTTATAAACTTCTTCCAACAAAAGTGTTTGGCGAAAGCGACTGAGACTGCTGCAATTGATATAGACGTCATAATTGAGCGATTCTCTTGCGAATTTGATATGGCTTTCAATATTTTTCAGATCCGCACCATTGCTGCTCCTGCTGTGAAAAGCGGCCGTGGGGTAGATCTCTTTTATCTTTTCAGCCAGACCAAATTTCTGATTTCCGCTGACTATTATCTTTTTCATCTTCCGAACTCCGTGATTTCCCTGTTAACTTTCGAATTGCCTACGCTTGATTCATCAATGAATCCTGTCTCCCGCCGGTTTGGATCTGCCAAAGCGAATGGTAAATTCCAGGAGTTTGACTAAGTACTTTGTGTGGCCCCTCTTCAATAATTTCTCCGTCCTTCATTACAATGATGCGATCACAGTTCACTACTGTAGACAAACGGTGAGCGATAATAATGGACGTGCAGCCTTTAAGTGCTTTCTGAAGTTCCAATTGAAGCTGTGCTTCCGTGACATTGTCCACCGCACTTGTTGCTTCATCGAGGATAACGATAGGGCTTTTAGCCAAAAGCGCTCTTGCAATAGAAATTCTCTGTTTTTGTCCGCCGGATAATCTTTGGCCGCGCTCACCCACAATCGTTTCATATCCTTGTGGAAGAGAAAGAATAAAATCGTGAATAAACGATTTTTTACAAGCTTCGATTATTTCCTCATCACTAGCTTGAGGATTTGCAAATAAAAGATTCTCTTTAACACTTCCATGAAAGAGATAAACATCCTGAGAAACCACTGAAATGGCAGAGCGAAGTGAAGAGAGTTTATAATCTCTGAGCGGAATCCCATCCAAAAAGATGTCTCCTTCCGAAGGATCATAGAATCTCTGTAGAAGTTTAATCATGGAGCTTTTCCCAGAACCAGTCGCCCCAACGAGTCCTAAAGACTCACCGGCTTGCACATTCAAATTGAAGTCTTTAAAAATCAGCCCTCGTCCTTCATATCCAAACGTCAAGTTAGTGATCTGGATCTCACCTTTTATTTTTTCTTTAGCGACCTCTTTCCTTCCATCTGAGATCCCAATCGGTGTTTGAAGAAGTGTGAAAATCCTCGCCACACTTGCCATTGCTCTTTGAAATAGATCCAAAGTCTGTCCCAGTCGAGTCAGTGGCCACAAAAGTCGCTGAATAAGAAATATCAAGACGGAATAAGTTCCGACATCCAAACTTCCTGAGAGAGTCATCCGACCTCCCACAAGAAGTGTCATAAGAAATCCAACCATAACCAAGACGCGAATAAGCGGAGTGAAAAGAGAACTCACATGAACAGCCTTTTCATTCGCTTCGAAATATTTTAACGAGAATTCATTGATTTTAGAATAACTCTCATTTTCTCTAGCAAAGCTTTTAATGGTCGACATACCTTGAAGATTATTATTGAGCTCACTCGTCATTAACCCCACTTGATTTCTTACTTTCAAATAAAGTGGTGTTAAAAACTTTTGAAACCAAATGCTTCCATAAATAATCAAAGGCATTGTGATAAAACTAAGTAGCGCAAGATATGGGCTCTTAAAGAAATAAATAGCACCAATCACAATCACCGTCACTGCGACTTGAATCAGATCATTGATTCCGCCATCCAAGAAGCGCTCCAGCTGATTCACATCATCATTGACAATGGCGATCAAGTTTCCAGAGTGCTGTCCTTCGTAGAATCGTTGATCCAATCGTAAGAGATGAGAGTACGAATCCATCCTCACTTTGTGTTGGATCAACTGTGCAAGAGTTTTCCAATGAACAGCGTAAAGATACTCAAAATAGGACTCCAAGCCCCAAATCACCACTGTAAAGAGCGCAATAATTGATAATTGCTCAAACTGATCCCACCCACCAAAGCGCGCGAGAAAAGATTGATTTTTCTCCACGACAGTATCGACCGCAAGCCCGATGAGAATGGGCGGAAACAGATCAAAAACTTTATTTAAGATCGAAAACGTAATCGCTTTGATAATGCGACTGCGATATTCATTGGAATAGGAGTAAAGCTGCTTTAAGCGATGAATCTGTGACGTGGAACTCATTTGCCATTGGTCTTAACTCTTTTTTGATAAAGAATGAAGTTTATTTTCCACAGCGAACAAGCTTAAGCTCGACTTGAGCAACTCCAGTTCTCAACATCCCAAGGCTTTCAGCCGCGCGTCTCGACAAATCAATCACTCTCCCACCAGCGTATGGTCCAGCATCATTGATCCGCACAACAACTGATCGCCCTTTATAGCTCACTCGAACCAGAGAATTGAATGGTAAAGTTTTATGAGCCGCAGTCAGTTCATATTGATTAAATATTTCGCCATTGGCCGTGCGTCTTCCATGGAATTTTCCTCCATACCAAGAGGCTTTGCCATTCTTAATTGCACAAGTTCTCTTTAAAGCTTTTGGCTTGCCATTGACATAATAAATTTCCCACTCTTCTTCGGCATGATGTTCGTATTCACCTACGAACTCGCTTTGTGTTGACCAAGCCGGCTGTGAATCCAATGAAACGAGAATTAATAAGCAAAGAAATCTAAACATAAACGTCCTCTCTGATGATGATTAAAATAAGAGGGACGCTTCTAACTGAAGTCCACTGGACCTGTCAGGACGGAATGCGTTACAAACAGTGGTGGCCGCCACCGGAGGAAGTTACATGTCCCCAACCGAGCCCGGCTTGAACACGTGTACCATTCCAGCACTGAAAGGATGCTTGTGCGGTTCCAACAGTACATATTCCGATCTGTCCACTAGCAAGCGCCGGACAGCTCACCGCTAGGCTCACAACACTTGTTGTTTGCCTACCATCACACATATTTGTATTAAGGCTCATAAGTGATGCCGTAGAGCTTCCAGCCGCACAGGCTGCCCCACTGCCACCCGAGGGCGCCTGCCAAGTCGCTACACCATTCGCATCCGAAGTTAGCACTCGGCCCGCAGCTTGTGAGCCATCCACAATGCGGACTTTTCCTCTAACATCTAGTTTTGAAGATGGATTTGTCGTTCCAATTCCAACGTTTCCACTGACCAAGACATTCCCGCCAGTGACGGTTCCAGCAAAATAAGCATGACCACTGCTTAAGCTAACCGATGAGGTCATATTGCCATTGCTCACTCCCATAATCTGATGGCCATAACCTGCAACACCCAATCCACTGTTTGTGTGCGCGTAAGCAAAACCATAATGATTTCCTAAAGTATTTGCAGTCGTATCCACTCCGTAGGCTTTTCCCATGGACCAGACACCTTGGACCTGGCTTGCGTTATAAACTCCCGCAACTCCCTCGCGCCCAGTCACCACTCGACCATCCACTTCCAATGGCATAGTTGGACTGGTTACACCTATTCCCACATTCCCATTGGCGAGAATACTCATTTTTGTTGTGCCACTTGTTTCAAATCGAAGGGGTTGATTGTCGTTTGTACCCAGCATTGCAGCAGTACCAAAAGTGTAACCTATGTGTCCGGTACAAACTGTAACCCATCTCTCGGGTCACTCATACACCACTTCCTTGAATGAGGGATTTGTTCTCTAGTGAAGTTCCTGCCGCATTCATCCCTAAGAGTTGATTCGAACCACCAAGAGAGGATGGAAGCATAAGTGTGTAGTTTGAAGTCAGATGAGTTGTCGCTGGAGCGATGATTCGAATGCGGTTTGAATTGTCAGAGTCAAAAAGATCAATCGACCGTGTTGAAAGAGAGGCTGAAGATATAGTGACCTGGCCCCCATTACCCAATCCAACCAATACGGTTTAGCGTTGGCCTATACCCTATGGTATAAGGAGGCCGCAAAAATTTTCAAAGGATCTCGATTCCAGTTGGCAGGGCTCCAATTCAGCACTATCTAGTCTTTCCTAAATAACAAGGAGTATTCCTATGAAAATCGCAGTACTTGCATTGACCCTTTTCGCCACTCCCCTTATGGCCGAACACGCAAGGTATGGTGAAGTTGATTTGGTGGGCTTGGCTAGAAACTCTTGGGACCTTAACCCTTTGGGACCAAGCAACGCGATGGTGTGCAACGTGAATGGTCCTGATGGATTCTTAAGTGTCAGAGACTGTGCTAGCACCCGCTGTAAAGTGAATAGAAACCTCAAGCGCCTTGCAATTGTTGAGGTCGATACTCGGTATCGAGACGGACGCTGGATTTGGGTGAGAACCGCTTATCGAAATCACACTGAAAGCGGACGACGCCTGGCACACCCACGCGATCTCCATGTCCAAGGGTGGACCCATGACGGCTACCTTTGCGATTACCTGGATTGATTGCGGCTTCTATGAAGACAAAAAACAGCCCCACTTCAACTTCTTAGACAGTCTAAGGAGCTGAATACACTCTGTTTTAGTTATAGGAGGGTCTGGAAATTGCCTCACTGGAAGGTGTGCTGAAGACCCTCTATAAGACTTATCATACCTATCTGATGCTCCTGTGCGCCCACTTGATTCTTATCACAAGTGGATTTTCGGCTTTAGCCGCGCCTTCCGAACTCGAGCGTTATAAAGATCCGAACACGTGTGAAGTCCTATTGAGGAACGACAACCGTCAAGAGCTTCGGAATATATTTGTAAAAAGCTATGGCTCCAAAGTTTATGCTTCTGAGCTTGAAAATTCAGACTGGATCAAACGGATATACATAGAATCTTCGCGGCCAAAATTCTATGTCGCTGTGAAAAATTCCGCATTAAAGGCCCTCAATGATGATATCGTTCGCGATAAAGACTTGGTCACGGCTCTCACAAATCTTCACAAGGAAATCTTTCTTCGCAATCTCAGCGAGCATCTTCCGAAAGACATTTTCCGCCATTATTCTGATTTTAAATCGATCCGGCTCGAAATTCTGGAGTCTCCAAATGAAAATCTGATCGCCTTGATTGAGGAGCTATTTCTTAAAACAAATGCAGAATTTTATTCCGATCCAGTTTTGAATGTCATTTTAAGAAAAGAGGACTTGGTCGCTGGAGGATGGTTTACGATCGGCACCGGGCTTAGCGAGGGAGAAGCGGCCATGGCGGCACGAGCAGCTCGTCGAACACAATCTCGAATCATGCGCTTTTCGGATTCCAACTTCCAAGCCCAAATGTCACAAAACCTTATGCGGATTAAACTGCTTCACTCTCAGATCTCACAAAAGATGGATTTAAGTTTGGACGTTTATATTCATTGCCGAAAGACAAAAGAGCCGCGCCAACTTCTTCAGAGTTTAAGAGAAGAGTTCCCACAAGCAGATCTTGATCTCTCACTGGCAGAACAACTCGTCACTTTTTGCGCCGTCGTGGACGAGTTTTCTCCAAGCCTTCTGACTGCGGGTCGCGAAATACTGACTTTAGAACATGCGCCCTATGGCGTGATGGCCCTGGATTTCATTGGCCTTGGAGCGGAAAACTTAAAAGCTACTGCAGAAACCCTATTGATCGCTAATAATCTGAATGAAGCCCTTTATCTGACTCGACTTGGAGAAAGAGATGTCACTGAAAAGTTCATTGCCCGGAAGAGCAAGGTGAAAGAGGTAGTAAGTGACCATTTTGATAAAAAAGTGTCCATTCGCTTTAGCGGAGACGACGCCATCATCCTGCCAGAAAGAGAAGTCAGTCTGCAGGACCAGCTTTTTTTACTTAAAAAACTGTCTTCAATCATGCCCTATCCATTCTTTCGAATGAGCACAATATACTCTACGAGCCGTCAGGTTGATGCATCTGTAAAAATGATTTCACAAGCAGAAGCCATTGAAAAGACCTTGCGTCCACTCATCCGTAAAAACCTTGGTTCGATTATTGCGAAAGGGATTCATATCAATGTCTTCAATACGAAGGTGGGTGACGATCAAAAGGTGTTCTTGGTCTTAAAAGTTTCTGTCAAATTGAGCCTTTCCCAAATTCAGACTCTTTACTCTATTTTTGAACAGGCCGTTTCAGTTATAGAGGATGAAATAAACAGCCAAGGATCTTCTGACGTCACCATTTCAACAGGTGACATATTTTCGATATAATAGATTTGTCAGGCACTTGCTTGTCGGTGGACACTCGAAGAGGACCAGAAGTGGAGCTTGATCTGATCAAGAATCGTAGACACGAACTGATCTTCGGTGTTGGCAAAGAAGGAACTGTTTAACTCGTTTCAAAGTAAGCGGAATTCAGGAACTCCTAGATTCTATTATCGCTGAGCAGGATTCAAATTGCCTTTTATGCGCTTACTCTCAGAACTTGATCCAATATCATTATGATGAGTCAGATCACCATGAGAGCTCACTTTAACACGTGCAAAAATCTGTCTCTGACCGGGCTTCATACAACGCTTTTCAGGTGACGGCGGCTTGATCGGCTGAATAACGATGGGTTGAAGAGGCGGTCGCTCGGTCTGACCTGGAGGCTTTGGCGTATTAGATATGGAGTTCGGAGGTTTCTCTCCCCGGTTCCCAGAGTCATTGCCTGAAACAACACCGGAAATGCAAAGATCTTTTTTATTATCGCGGATCACATACAATCCACCACCACTATCACCAAAACAAGTGCTTGCATCATCCACTTTTTCAAACGGATGGGACCAAATGGTACCTGGCTTTATTTCTTCTATCGGAAGTGGGGTCATCCGTAAGTGTTTTAAATCATCACTAGGGTTTTCAGTTAATCCGAATCCAGCAGCAACAAATTTTGAATTGATACTTAAGCCTTCTCGACAGATCATGATCTCATGTGATTTATCGATCTTTGGATCCTCATCTTCAAAGTCCACCAACGCCAGATCCAGCTCACGCTTTGTTCCATCTGATGCATTCATTATATTCATTAGTTCATTTGATTCTGCTGCGGTCGACACTCGATTCAGTCGAACTAATTTTCGAACATCGGGATCAATTGAAAGACGAACCTCTGCATATAAATTTGGTTTTACAAATGGATTTGCAAAACAATGATTTGCAGATGCAATGCGATGACCTTCAACAAGAGTCCCACTACAATAGCTCTTAAAACTATCTTGAATGAGCTTGCCACTTTCGTCCAGTTGAACACTCCCTATTCGAACCGCACCTAAAAGAAGTTTTTTCTGCCATTCGGTCTGTGGCTGAACGACTCCACCATTAATAATTCTTGGACTTTTGGCGAACGCACTAAAAGTGAGAGATGAGACACTTACAAGCATAATCAAGAATGAGCCCATTATTGATTATCGGAAAGCCCGAATCCAGACTGAACTTCTTCTCAAGACGAAACGGAAACTATCATTTATATTATGCGGCTAAAAGCTCAGCAAGCTTTCGCCAACGAATGGAATCTTCTTGCGAGGTGATGGCCGTCTCTAAGGCCTTTGGTTCAGCCACCAGGAAAACATGCTCCTTCCCTCTTGTTACAGCCGTGTAGATGAGCTGTCTTTGAGCCACAGAAAGATGCTCCTCAGCAAGAACAACAATGACCGCGCGGTATTCCGATCCTTGAGATTTATGAATGGAAATCGCATAAGCCAAGGTCAGGCGGTCCAATTCATCAAAGTGATAAGGAACCCTTCGCTGATCGAATTGAATATCCACAATCTGCTCGAAGTGATCAATCATTTGAATAAACCCGATATCCCCATTGAACACATCTTTGCGATAGTCATTTTTCGTGACCATCACTTTATCTCCAACTTTCAAAGTCTGCTCAAACCCAGTGATGGTTTTCGGCTTCAAGCCGCCATGGTGAGAAAAAATCTTTTGAAGTTCACGATTGAGAAGCTGAGTTCCAAGCTCTCCCCGATTCATCGGAGCCAAAACCTGAATTTCACTCGGATCTGTGATTCCATATCGATTCGGAATAGTCTCTGTGATTAGTTCTTTCAGTTTTTCGCGAATAGAGTCCGCACCTTCCAGGGGAATGTAGTGAAAGTCCGCCTCTGAATTTTGCGGCATTCGCCCTTCATTGATTCTTTTTGCGTTGATCTTAATAAAGCTCTGATCGCTTTGACGAAAGATCTCTGTCAGCTTCACGGTTGTGAACTTTTCGGATTGAATCAGACTTTGCAGAATATGGCCTGCGCCAACGGGAGGAATCTGATCCACGTCCCCCACCAAGATCAATGCAGCGTGCGGTGGAAGCGCATCCAAGAGATGGGACATAAGTTCAATGTCGACCATGGAAACCTCATCGATCAAAACCAGATCCACAGGAAGGGGGTTATCTTTGTTGTAAGTAAATTCATTCTGCAAGGAATTGTATTTGAGCAGTCGATGTATAGTCAGCGCGGTCGCGCCCGTTGCTTCCTCGAGCCGTTGGGCACCTCGCCCAGTCGGAGAGCAAAGCACGAAGGATGCGAACTGGGTCTTTAAAATGGCAACAAGCGATCGAATCAGTGTGGTTTTACCTGTTCCTGGACCGCCCGTGATGACTGTCAACGAAGATGAGAGTGCTTTCTCAATCGCTTCCACCTGAAGTGGGGCCAACTGTATATTTAAAATGCTTTGCGCCCAGAATAAAACTTTTTGGAGATTGAACCATCCCCAGGGAAGTGGACGCTTTTTAAAACTTCTCAGCTGTCTCGCCACGTTCTGTTCGATTTCCCAGTTCTTTTCTAAATAAAAACAGGGCACACCACTCACATCATCTGAAATCAAGTTCTCTTCAATAAGCTCAATTTCAAGCGCCTCTTCAATCAACTCTCTCTCCACGTTAAGTTTCTCAAGGGCTTCTTGAATCACGCTTTCTTCCGGATGAGCACAATGACCTGTCTTATAATGGGATCTTAAAATAGATTTGATAGCTGCTCTCACACGCTTCATCGGCTCAAATACAAGCTTTTCACTTAGGACAAAAGCATCGATCAAATCGAAATCAAACTCGAATTCGTCGATAATCAGATAAGGATCAGAAAGAAGAAGGTTCTTCGCATCTCTGCCGTGATGATCCCAAAGAATGGCTCCCCAGCTTAAAGGCAAGTTCTTTTCAAAAAGAAATTTCTCAAATTCAGTTTTAAATTTGAATTCTTGAAAGGCTTCAACAATCTTTTCGCTTTTCTTTTTTCCAATACCTTTAACTTTGCAAAGCGCCTGTGGATTTTCCTCTAAGATCTCAAAGAGATTTTCCGGAAATGTTTGGCTTAGAATCTTGGCCAAATGATCGCCAACTCCAGATAGTGCTGCCGATTTTAAAAACATTCTCAAGGTCCGAGCGGATCTTGGCGGCGTGAGCTTCAAGCGGTCAGCGACAAAACTTTGTTCGAGGGCTGTGATCTTATCTGAAAGTAAGAGGGATTTTTGCGCCTCGCTCAAAGCCTTTAACTCAGCTTCAACAGTCATTCCTTCAAAAAGATAAGGAGCAAAACCATTAATAAGAACCGTAGATCTTAAATGAAAAGGTTTAAGACTGATAACACACTGACCGTTCTCAGGATTATAATAAGTGACATTCTCAATGCTTCCTTGAATTAGGATGCCTTGGGCACCCGAAGGAGGAGCAACGGGGCCCAAGGACTTGGAAGGAGGAACTACATTGAGAGTCACCGCCATTAGCTGGCTTCCACGTTAGAATAACGTTCGAATGCAGTTTTCAGGTACTGCAAGTGCTGCTCAAGGGCACTTCCCGGTTTAAGGGAACTTCCTTCAAGCCACTCAATGTAACTTTCAACCTCTTTGCGCGGAATCTCTTTCAACTTCTTGCCTTTGTACTTACGACCGAAGTTGATGGTGTAATCTCCCGGGTTGAAAGATCGCTTTGGCTCTTCAACAGGTGAAGTCTCCAAAGCTTTTTCTTTTTCCGAAGAGCCTTTGGAAATGATTGTTTCCTTAGCTTTCGGTTTAGGTTCATTTGCTCTTGAAACGGGAGCATCAACAATCCTTGCACCTTCATCCAACTCATCCGCACAGAACTGTGTTCCGTAACCGATAAGGGCGAGTGCACGACCGATCGCACCTGTTTCTGCTTTTTCAATAAAGTCAGGGAAACCCTGAATGCTTTCATACTTGTGGGAAGTCGCAATGAGACGGCCTTGTTCATCTCGAATCAACGCTCTGGCATAGGCCGACACATCAGTGACTGAGATAAGTTCCGTTTCAATGGACCAATCGGGATGGTCTTCCCGAAACCACACAAGACGGTACTTCACCTCGAGATATTCTTTTCCTCGTAGGTTCAATAGTGGCAGCTCAGTACCTTTCGCTGTCTTATAGCTTCTCATGTTCATGTGAGTCCTTTCACCGATTTCAACCCTGAAATCGATAGAACAGTATACCAAAGGTATGTAAAAATGAAAGAAATAATTGCCAGTAGTATGTATTTATGGGTATGAGTGGATTAGGGCGGCCGGTTTTGTGGGTGTAAAACACCGTCCTTTTTCGGAAATGCAAGAGAGAGAACTCAAATGAAAGATCGAGATGTGACAACAAACGAGAATAGGACAACAAAAAGGAGACTTATATGGGGAGCATTCAAAGCTGTTTAGCGGGAAATATTCGACGTCTAAGGAAGGAACAAAACCTCACTCAGAGCGAGCTCGCGGAGAAAGCCGGAATCTCACTGATTTTTCTCCAAGGAATTGAAACAGAAAAAAAGTGGATCAGCCCGCAAACAGTTTCTTCACTTGCTCAGGCGTTGAATGTTTCTCAATCCAAACTTTTTGAAAACTGTCTCCCCGATGGCTCTCGCGTAAAGGTCAAACGCATCGGTCGCGCAAGCCTCGATCATATTCCGGATGATATCTTCAATGCCCTGGCCACCACTTGCAAACACCCCTCATGGAAATGGGAGTTCTTTCGCTGGATTATCGATGGACACAGGCGCGATTTGCGCTGATTTCAAAGCCCCTCTATTCACGGATTCGGTACGGCGTACCC
>CAZWVK010000079.1:0-5906 GCA_964636785.1 uncultured Pseudobdellovibrionaceae bacterium
GATTTGAAAAATTCTTTAAAGCAAATTTAGATACAAGATCAATAAAAGTAAGAGCCTTAAAAGACATTAGCTCCATTGAAAAA
Source organism: uncultured Pseudobdellovibrionaceae bacterium (assembly GCA_964636785.1). Taxonomy (GTDB): domain Bacteria; phylum Bdellovibrionota; class Bdellovibrionia; order Bdellovibrionales; family UBA1609; genus UBA6776. Next base: position 84 of record CAZWVK010000079.1, read on the forward strand.
TATCTTAGCTCTCACAAAGTAGATATTATTCTGGGTATCCCGATTGGAGATATTGCAACGCTAAAGCTTCCAGACGATTATGGATCAAAAAGAACTGACTCTCTCAGCTATCATCATTTATTCTTTAATATGAAAAATGAGGCTTTTTCAAATGAGAATTTTAGAAGGGATCTGACCCATTTAATTCAAAATCTTGCTTCTGAATCAAAATATACCAGCCAATATCAAAAGCCCGCCAGAGGATTGCTGCCTCTAGGGATTCTGCCAAAATCATATTACGACAGAGAATTACCGAAAATTTCAAAAAATTCTTTTTTGAAAAAATGGACTAAAAATGTTCAAGGTAGAAATCTCAAGCTTGTAATCGCAGATAAGTTTGTGTCTCCAGATTTCCTCAGTGACCTAGAAGTGCTTTTGAAAAACGTAGGATATAATTTAACCGTCATAAAAGCCGATGGCTCAACCCTTGTTAAGCATCTTAAAAATGAGGACTATGACCTCATTTCCGGCCCCTATGTCGGAAATTTCCAAGATCCTGATGGCTTTCTTGAACCACTAAATGACAAGAGCGGCATTCGTTTCGGTAATTTTCCGGCCAAAACTCTAAATGATAAAATACTAAAAGTTAGATTTATCAATGACGCTCAAGAAAGACTTAAGAAATACGAGAAGGCACTCGTAGACTTTGAAAACGAATTTTACTTTGTTCCTCTATTTAGTTTAGATTTCGCAATTATTCATAACAAAAGTTTGAGGGTTCCAGATTCAAGCTATAGATATGAAGCAGAACTGTGGCATCTCTTTTGGCAAGTGGAAAAATAACCAATGCTCAAAAGACAATCCCTTTTTAAAAAGCTTTTTTCTCCTCTTGCTATTGTCGGAGTTCTCTCCTGCGGCTTAATAACATTTGTAGGTGCATATCTCATCCACATGAATGTTCTCACTTCAATGATGGAGCAGTACGAGGCGACAAGTAGTGTGTTTGCAGATTCTATCTCACAAGATTTAATTCAAGGGATAGAATCTGAAGTAAACAGAAAGTGCAAAGCCTTATTTTCTAATCCCGCAGTGTTATCAGTTTATATTTTGAGAGAAGGGAATGATCGGCCTGTCTGTGACTTATCTAAAGGTGTAGCAGCCTCCTCACAGGAAGTTATAAAGGGAGTTAGTTTTGGCGACACTCAAAACACATTAGCAGGACAGATCTCTATTCGATTTAAAAAACAGATCATTACATCATCTGTTTTCTGGCAATACTCATTCGCGCTTCTTATATTAAGTATGTTTGTTTTAATCGCTTATTGGTTTTTATCTAAGCATATCATTAGGAAAGTCTTAGAGCCTCTACAAACTCTTTCTGATGTTCTTGGATCTGAAAGATTTCTTGAGCTGAAATCTATTTCTAGCAGATTAAGACCAGATGCCTCCCTCGAAGCGGAAAATCTTTATTTAGGGGTTGAGGAACAGGCTAAAAAATTGCTTCGCTATGAAGATCAGCTTGTTGAAAAAACTCGATCCGACACAAGAGCTGAAATAGCGTCACTCGTTGCACATGATATAAGATCACCTTTGTCTGGAATTGCTGCCGTTCAAGCCGATGCAAGTATCGGAGAGGAAAATCAAGAACTCATAAGACTCAGCCTTGATAAAATTTATTATTTAATCGACCAAATCTCTAATAAGGAAAAACTTCAAGTAAAAAGTGTTGAGTCTATTTTTGATATTGGATCGACCATAAATAAAGTTGTTAGATTAAAGTCTTTTGAGTTTTCAAATAGCAAAGTGGAGTTAGACTTTTCACCCTTAAAGGAAGGGAGCACATATTCCTTTGGACATGAAATGGAGCTAGAGAGAGCTTTGTCGAACATATTAAACAATGCCTTTCAATCAATTCCCAACGCTCAAAATGGAAAAGTATCTCTAGCGTCAAGAATCACGCCCAATGAGTTATGTGTTGAAATTAAAGATACAGGAGTCGGAATACCAACTCATTTTATGAGTAAAATTGGCAACAAGGGATCAAGCTTAAAAGGAAATGGATCTGGCCTTGGCATTTACCAAGCTCAAAATGCCATTGGTCAAATGAATGGATCTATTTCTTTTGGTTCCGTACAAGGACAGGGAACCACGGTCACTATTAAAATACCACTATCATTTCAGAATAGTTTTCAAGGTTTAAATCTCACAGCAAAAGACCACTTCCTACTTGTGGACGATGACCCAATTGTGATTGACAACTGGCTGATGAATCTTAGTGAAGTGCCTAAGTCTAATATCAAGGTCTTTCATAGCCCCTCTAAGGCAGAAAAATGGATGAAGGAAATGTCTAAAGATGGCCTTCAAAGATTTCATGCTTTTATTGACTACGATATGGGCAACAATGAGGTAACTGGAATAGAGTTTCTAAATTTACATAAAACTAAATTCGCATCCTCTCATCTCGTAACAGGAAGATGGAGCGATACTCAGGTTTACCTATCAGCACAGGTTCATAATATTAAGATATGGCCTAAAGACTGGATTCATCACATTACCATATAGGGGATATACACCTTACTGAAGGCTAGATGTGCAACTATTTGAAAACACTAAGTAATTTTATATTTCATACAAAAATTGCTATTTTGTGCTAAATCTGTTATTCTGCTCTTGACTTGAGAGGTACTTATGATCGCTGAAGCTATAGATAAAACATTAGAAATCTTGGAGTTATCCCACAGGGGATTGGCTCGTTTAATTAAGGTAGATGTTCACACAATTACTGAAAACAAAGGAAAGTCATGGGACGAGCTGACTCCTATGACAAAAAGGAAACTAGGCACTATTTGTTATCTCACCACACAAAAATTTGACCTCTTTAAAGCCTCAATTATTTTTGAAATATTAAACCTCCACGTATTCAAAGATATTGATGGAAAACGCTACTCAGTTTTGACTGCGATGAATAGCGACAAGTTTGACTCAGAAGGTCTTATTCAAATGGGTTTAATGGCAGAGAAAGCTTACAGAGAAAAACAACAAAGAAAATCACCAGAGCTAAGTGAGCTTTCGCGTGTCATTTCAGCCTGAGTATTCCGAATTTCTAAAAGAAGAGTTGGCAAGATTAGATTCTGGAAATTCCGATGAAAACAAACGCGCCAGAATCGTTCGTGAAAAAATCATGGCGGTTTGCAATGCCCCAGACAATCCAACATATACAAAGAATCTTCCTGAAAACTATGGTGCAGTGAACGTCACAGCTAGATATAGGCTATTCTTTAAAACTCATAAAGAGCATAACGTAGTGTTTTTCGTGTGGATAAATGATGAAACAGCAATCCATTCAAGTGGCGATCATGGCGATTCTTATCAAGAATTTCGCCGCAAACTTGCAAATGACGAAATAGAAAAATACCAACATATAGTCATTGACGAGGAAAACTTTACCTTTAATGGTACTTGGGGAAATACTTACATTTATATTGAATATTCTAGACGCTATAGTAACGACACAAGACTAAGAAGTTCGGGGAGCTTATCTCTCACACAAATTAAAGATCGAGAGTATCAAATTAGTTCCATTGAAGTTGATGAAGAAGAAAAAGGGTTAGCTTCGGACTTATTAAGCAGAACATTTGACCAAGCCGATAAAGACGGAATCACAGTTACCTTTGAATTATTCCTCAAAACCAGAAATTTAGATAAGAGTCGTTATCTTCTACAAAAATATGATTTTGAAATATTTGAAACTGATTCTGATTGCGAGCTTTGGATTAGAAGTCCCAAATGATGAACTTTGCAGCTCAATTTAAAAATTGATTGCTGTATTTTTACGAATGTGGCGAATCAATAAAACCATCTAAAAACAAGAAATCCTTCGCCAAAGGTTTCTCTGTAAGGAAGGTCGAATGGCGCGGTTGCTTCACTTCCTGCATCGAGGATATGAAATCTATATCCGACACCAATAGAATATTTCCTGCGGAAGTAATAATTTAATCGTCCAAGTGCTTCGTATTTCGTTGTCGAGTCTGTTCCTAGACCAACAAGTAGGTCACCACCCATATCCCAGTGATTGCCCACAGGGAAATCCAAAGAGAATCCAGTTTTTGCTAAAGTGTATTTTTGAGCAAAGAAGCCCTCACCAATATTTTTATAAGCCTCAAATCCACCAATCAAAGACATATTGGACCTTCCAAGCCAACTCGCACCCAACATATAATGATAACGAGCCTCTAACTGCATCGGATCAATACCTTTAGCTGTATCATTCATATTGCCAGCTTTAAATCGTGCCATTCCTTCAAGGCCATGTTTGTTATTAAACCAATGTTTTGCCTTGATTCCCACCATGTAAGCGAAAGGATTTGTTCGCCCCACATCGGACTCATCCGGCGAAAAAACTGTAAATGTTCCAGTTTCAAAACTGACTCTTGAGTTTTTATACAAATCATTTGTCGGCTCATCGACTTCTACAACTTTAAGCTTTGATTGAACCGCCGCTGGTGGTGGTGTTACAGACGAAACCGGACGCTCCACAAAAACAGGCTTCTCTTCAGGAAAGACCTCATTGATATACTCATCAGCTTGAACCTTTTTTGATCTCGGCTCTCGTTTTGCTATTCTTTTTGGCTTTTGAATTTTTAAAGGTTTCACTTGGCGAATAGGTTCTGCTTTAACAACTTTCGGAGCTGCCTCTACAGGCTTAACCTCCTCCATTTCTCCAATAGAAATTTGTGCTTCTGGAACAATCGCCTCTACAGTATTTGAATACCTTGAAATTTCAGTCTTTGCATTCACTCCACGCACTCGGTAGTACACAGACCCAGAGCTTTTTAGCCTAAAAGACGTTTGCCTTGAATTAAGCCAAGATACTTTTGTTTTCTCATGGGAGAACTGAGGATCACGGGAATACTCGACCACATAGCCTTGAAAATTTGGATCTCCCAACATTTGAAGTGTAAAGTGTGAACCTTTGCCATCAAAAATATTTTCTTCAATCAAATTGAGTGAAACGTTCTCATCAATCATTGAAAGAGAGCGAACCTCTGGAGAAATAACTTTAAGCTTTGATAATCGAGAGTTGTCTTTAATCTCGTACTCATCATAAAGCTGCAATTTTCTTGGATCATACTCTCCAGCATTGCCAATATCAGCTAAACCCGATTCCGCTTTGTAATCCGTTTGAGTGAATATGGCTAAGCTATCCACTCTCTCAGGAACAAGCTTCATTACAGGCTGATTTTTAATCTGCAAAGAGGCTTGGCCGCTTAGAAGTCTTACTTGCGGTTTTTCATTTTTGTTTTTAGGAATAATGAACTGGATTTTAGAATTATTCCCTTTGATCTTAGTGACTTCTCCACGAACCGAAATCGTTACATCCCCATGTACGGCAAAGCTAAAGTTTCCAAACCCTAGATCCATAAGATTTGAATCTTGGTTGAACACAACAAGAGTGTTCTGACCCATGTTTACCTCACCACCTTTAGAAAGAGTAACCTGGGTTTGTGATTCTTCTCCAGTAAAAATACTATCACCAAGGCGCACATTTTGTTTTTTCCTTGAGTTGATCCACATCATCGAGCTTGAGCTTTTGTGACGAGAATCATTTAGCTTGTAAGAGATCACTCCCATAAGGGGTTTTGATTTATCCTCATCACTAAACGGGCTTAAATAATCATCGTTGATGAGGAAAAAAGAGCAGACAATAGTAACCAACACCGCTAATGCGATGATGACACGATCCGTGCGTCGTAATGTCTTCCAGTTACTAATTAAGTTCTTCATTTTTTCCTATGGCATATATATGTGTAAAATCGGCTCAAACAGAGACATTCTTGAAGTTTC
>CAZWVK010000079.1:5916-12370 GCA_964636785.1 uncultured Pseudobdellovibrionaceae bacterium
TCTTAAAGCAAATTGGCCCTTAGGCTACAGAGCATCTGTACTTTTAAAACGAGATATAAAAAATATATCTAGAGCTTTTGGTCCTTAATCCAGAAATACGTTTCAAATCAAGAAGTTTTGTTCTGATTGTCTCAGGACGAGACTAGGCAAAGGTTAAGAATCTCTGAAAATATCCGATAACTATATAGATAAGAACTAAACAAAACAGCGTTGATAAAGCACCACATAAGTACGTCTGTGGAGAAGGAGAAATTGATGAAAAAAATTGTGACACTCAATTCTTTTCTCTCTGTCTTAAAACCTATTTCATTCTTTTTTGTTGTTATTTCCCTTTCTTCTTGCGGTTGGCTAAAAGACATTGCTGAGCTTGAGCGTGAAGTTGCGTTTTCCGTTTCCATTAACCCTGGACAAATTTATGAGGGTCAACAGGCAAAGGTTAATGTAAAACTCACGAAAGAATATGGCGAGGCAAAGAGCATTTCGTGGAAGTTACTTGAAAAAAACTCAGAAGCGCTTGCCACTTCTTCAGACTTTGTTGAAGTTCAAGGGAGCCTAACTCTCTCAGGAACAACTGCAAAGCAATTTACCATCACCTCAAAGCCAGGAAGCATTTCTTCTGGCAGTAAAGATTTTAAACTGATCGTAGAGTCCCAAGGCGTTACCTCTGATTTTGATTTAAGTGTTCTTGACTCTGGAAACAATAGCACAATTTCTATTACTTCTGCTGAAAACTCAGGATTTGTAAATATCAGCAACCAAGGGGCCTACACAGTCAGTGGTGTTTGCTCAACCTCTGGAAGTGACGTCAACTTGGTTGGAGAAATCGGCGCAGAGTCTTCATCAGGTGTTGTTGCTTGTGCCTCTGACTTTACTTGGTCCGTTGATCTTGATTTTAGCTCTGTCGTAACAGAAGGAGCTGTCACTCTTACGGCCACTCACGCAGGAGATGCAGGAAGTATTGCCGCCACCACTTTACAAATCACAAAAGACACAGTGGCTCCTACTTTAGCGATCAGCACTCCAGCGAGTATGAGCTATATTAACAATTCCAGTGCGTCTAGCTTTACCGCCACTGGCAACTGCTCAGACAATGGCCGCATTGTCACCGGAACTCTTTCTTCCTCTGGTGGTGGTGCTCCTGTTGCCATCTCCTCCCTTTGTGCCTCAGGCACATGGAGTGGTACAGCTAACATTTCATCTTTAGGAGATGGAACCATTACGCTTAATCTTTCCCATGAAGATTTAGCCGCAAATCCAAGCTCTGCGAACAGGTCTTTTACCAAAGACACCAATGTTCCAACACTTGCCATCACAGCTCCAACATCACTTCAAATTTTCAATGCTGCAAGCTACAACAATATGACCGTTTCTGGAACTTGTAACAAAGCAAGCTCCACAGTGAATCTGACAGGTGACGTAAGCGGCACTCTATCTGGAGCTTGCAATGGTACGACTTTTTCCTTAACAGGACTCACTCTTACAGGAGCTAACGGCACAAGATCGGTTATTGCAACAATTAGTGATGCGGCTGGAAACTCCACACAAACAAGTGTGAGTGTTCAAAAAGATATTTCTGTTCCAACACTTGCCATTACTAGTCCTGCACCATCTTCTGTTTACAATGCTTCTAACTATTCGTCTTTAGCAATTTCAGGAACCTGTGATGAAGCCGGAGCGACGGTGGCCCTTACAGGAGATGTAAGTGGCACACTTTCAACCACTTGTAATGGCGCGACCTTCTCACTAAGTGGACTCACCCTTACGGGAGCAAATGGCACAAGATCTGTCACTGCAACGATTAGTGATGCCGCCTCAAACTCATCACAAGCTGTTTTAAGTTTAGAAAAAGACGTCTCTATTCCATCTATTACAATTACTTCACCAACGGCCTTTCAAGTTTTCAATGCCTCTAACTATCAGAATGTTACAGTTTCAGGAACTTGTGACAAAGCGACAGCTACAGTAACCGCCACAGGTCCACTTTCTGGAACTCTTACTACAACTTGTAACGGAACCACATTCTCTTTAACTGGGCTAGAGGTAACGGGAACAGATGGCGTTAAAAATATTACTGTGGAAATTGAAGATGCCGCAGGAAACGCCACCCAAGACTCTGAAAGTATCGTACTTGACATCACACTTCCAATAGCTACACTTTCTGGCACTCCAAATTCATTTAGCAACTCATCAAGCCTCAACGTCACTGTGGGTGGAACAGACGTTAGTCAATATCTATATAAAGTCGGCACCAGTGCCTTAGATTGCTCAAGCGCGGCTGGATATTCAGTGGCTACTAATATCTCAACACTGATTACAGACTCTCTAGGAGCTGATGGCGCAAAACGCCTTTGTGTCAGAGGTCAAGATGTCAATGGCAACCAACAACCACTTGCTTCTGCCACTGCTGTTGATTGGACCAAAGATACGGTAGCTCCTGTGGTGAATTTCTCAAACCCTGCAAGCGGCTCCTATGTAAACAATGCTGCACAGGCAAGTTTTTCTGTAAGTGGAACCTGCTCTGACGTCGGCGTTGGTGCAGTACATATTGATGGAGACATAGACGTGCCTCTTGATGTGGATTGTGTGAGTGATACACCCAACAACACATGGACTGCCAACGTGGATTTTACTCCAGCCTCAGAAGGCCCGGTGTTTCTTCTTATTTCACAAACCGATCAGGCTGGAAACTTAGGAAGCAGAACTAGAGCATTTGTGAAAGATTCCGTAAATCCCGCAATTGCTTTTTCAAGCCCTGCCGCGAATAGCTATATAAATAATGACAATAAAGGGACCTTCACAGTCTCAGGAACCTGTAACAACTATAGCGCAACACCAAACATTACAATTACAGGAACTTCTCTATCGTCCACAGTTACTACAGCTTGTGACGGAACTAATTGGACGGCAGATCTCGCTTTTGATAACGGTGATGAAGTGGTTTCCATTACGGCAACGATTGCTGATGCCGCTGGAAACACAGCAAACTCAAACAGAAACTTTAATAAAGATACCAACGATCCTATTTTAGCAATCACTTCTCCTTCAAGCGGAGCTTATATTAACGATTCTAACAAAGGCTCATTTGCAGTAAGTGGAACTTGTTCTGATGTGGGAACAAACAATGTTGTAGTTTCCGGTGATGCAAGCGCCACAGTGAATTGTGTTTCCGACACCCCTAACAACACATGGTCTGCAAATCTTAACTTTACATCAGCTTCTGATGGAGCCGTAGAGATTACAGTGACTCACACAGATACAGCAGGAAACACTCATGCACCAACTTTGGCTTTAAATAAAGACGTTGTGGCACCTGAAGTAAATTGGACTCTCCCACTGGCTTTAGCCTGTGCCTCTAACTCTTCAGGGACAAGTTTTGAAGTCAGTGGAACTTGTAACACTTCAGATGGAGATGTGACTTTAAGTTCCGCGCAATTGAGCCCTAGTGTGACGACAAGTTGTGTGGGTGGAGAATGGAGTGAAACCTTAAACTTAAACGTGACTGGACTTTCAGATTTAACAAATTTTAACATTACAGCCACACAAACAGATACAGCAGGAAACAACGGAACTTTAGCTCGAAGCTTTAAAAAGATCGGAAGTTCCCCAACTGTTGTGCTTGGTGGTTGGGATGATCTCTTTGCCGTAGGTCCAAAAACATATTTATCAAACCCAAGTGAAGTGACTCCTGATGATGAGCCTGGGGTCGTTCGTATTTCTTGGAAAGAGTGGCCCGGAAGCAATACTTGCCAACCTGAAGCTGTGAAAGTCTATAGAGCTACAAGTGCTGGAGGCGTAGGGACACTTGTTTCAAGCACAGATTTTCCGACTGGAATTCCTGCAAACGTCAGACAATTTACGGATACGACTTTACAAGGTGCAACTCTTGCCACCGTTGGAAGCCCGACCGATTTTGGCAAAGGCTGGTATTACACTTTAAAAGTGACCATTGCTGGAAGTGACTATGATGTTACAAGTCCAGTTCAAATTGCAGAAGCAAGAGTCGTGGCACCTCCTGTGAACATGGCCTTAATGCACCGATGGATTGCGAACCAAGAAATGTGTGGACTAATGAATCGTACACCTGATTCAGCAAATAACTATAGATGTAGCTATTCAGGTTGGGGAAAAATTGTCGGCAATTATTACGATATGGAACACGACCTTTTAGTGGATCGCAACGAAATGGCTTGTAATTTTACAGCTCAATGTGGAGCTGGTGGAAATCAGCCATGTTTGGCTTCGGAATTTTTGACAACGAATCCTCAAGGAGCTGGCATTGCTGGAGCTAATGGTCAGGTTTACTACAATGACGATGGAACAGATGCGAAGTGTTTTATTAAAATCAGTGGCACATGGTACGAGTCTAATTCTAGTAGTGGTTCGCTTACTCCGACGTTGAGAGCGCAGATGTCCACGAACATGAGCAATAAACCCCCTTTGGTTCGCACTAGTCAAATTAGGTCGTGGGACGTTTGCCAAGCCCATGATGTGACCTTAAGCCAAGTGACAGGCTTTACAACCGAGAGCAAGAGGCTTCTAAGAAATAAAGAATGGAAAGCCGCGGCTGCTTGGTCACCAACTCTTACAGACTCCCAGATAGTCACTCTTGAAAATGGTGGCGCTCTAGGCCGCTGTAACTCCTCTAACGCTCATGGGCTGATAAGCACAGATAGAGCCTATGTTGGCACATACGCCTTTTATACAGGCTCTCAGACGGCCACAGCAGACTGTCAGTCACGCTACGGGATTCAAGATATGGCAGGAAACGTCTGGGAATGGGTATCTGATCAACTTGATAGTTGTTCAGGGGGTGGGTCTACCTGTGTAGGTGTCACATCTACCTTAGATACAAGCAACACCGATATGAATGGCTTTCCATTTGACCATGTAACAGCACCTGGGAATGGACTTGTTTCTGAATGGACTATTGAAAGTAAAAGCTATGGAGCCAATTATTTTTCAGTTCCATTAGGTATCCCGATGATTACCAATGATGGTGGAAATGCGGTTTCAATTGATTCATGGCTCACTCCTTCAAATAAATTTCATGGAGACCGTTTTTGGCTTTATCCTACAAACGGAAACACTCAGCGCGGCCTCCTTGTGGGTGGCAATTGGGGCGGCGGCTCGCTCGGCGGGCGCTGGGCTTCCAATTGGAGCAGTACACCCACGACGACGAGCAGCAGCCTCGGGCTGCGCTGCGCGGTCCCCCTCAGTTATTAGTCTTTAGCTCGGCGGCCCCGAAGGGGTTGCGGAGCTAAAGCACTACCCTCTACCAGCTACAACACTACCAAAATTTGTTTATTTTTATTTTGAATAAACCAGTTATATTTTACTTGCCTTCCTACCCATATCGGCAGAAATTGCCGATAATTGCGGAGCAATTCAAAAATTTTCTGCCGCAAACTTGCCGATAAAGGCAATTTTGTTACCGCTATCGGCAAATAATGGCTTTTAACGGCAAGAATTTGCCGATCATTGCCGCAAGATCAAGGAGGTTTCCAATGAAATGGCTAACAACAAAAGAGCTTTCTCAAATCGTTCGTAAATCTCAAGACTCAGATAAAAATGTGCCGGAAAGAACCATTCGACACATGGCTGTTCAAAAGAAAATCCAATCTAAAAAAGTAGGGAAAACTTGGGTCGTTGACCCAATCTCTGCCATAAAAGCAGGTCTTTATATCGAGCCAGAAGTGTTAGAGAAATTAAAATCAGTCAGTCCTTTGCCTACAGAGGAGACACGCACAAATGAACAGCATGACACGAAGAACAAAAATATCTCTGATAAAAAACGTAAATCTCAATCTCTTGGAGATCTGGGCGTCTATAGCGAACTAAAGAAACTATATTTAGAAAAAAATAGTAAAATGCCGGAACAAATTAAGGAAAATGTTAAACAAACCTTGTTTCATTTGGCACTTGGGTATTATGACTATCCAAAGGCAAATAAAGCCGAATACTTTAGAAGAGCGCGAAAATTTTTAGTCAACGCCATTGTGGAAGATGACCTGAGTCCAAGTGAGAAAAGTGAATGGCGCGATCAACTTGAAAACTCAATTATGCCAGGAATTATAGGCTTGGTACGAATACAGGAGGGTGTAAAACGTGGCAACAAACGGGAACAATCTCAAACTCAAAGGAAAGATTGAAGAATTTTACAGAGAACTTATTCCTGTTTTACAAAAATACCCAAAAACACAGCGATATACCCTCGCGGAAAATATCGAAAAAGAAACCTTAAACTGTATTCGCAAACTCTTTGATGCTGAATACAACAAGGTCACTCGCGTTGAATCTTTAACTCAATTAAGAACAAGTCTTCATTTAATTACTTTTCTTTTAAGAGTATCCGTTCAATCTAAATTTATTTCAGAAAGCGCTTATGAACAATGCGTTCGCAAAACCTCTGAAATTGGTAGGATCACAAGTGGCTGGATAAAGAGTGAAAATAAAT
>CAZWVK010000080.1:0-11997 GCA_964636785.1 uncultured Pseudobdellovibrionaceae bacterium
GTCGTTGATTTTTCATTGGCCGCTTCGAGCTGATCCCTAAAAGCTTTCCAGTCCTCAAGCCAAGCCTCATTGGGGATTTCACTCTCATCCGATTTTAGAATTTTTAAACGAGTCGCAATTTCTTCAAAAGCAAGACCATCAAGAAATCGAATACTCAGCTCGGCCTCTTTCTCATCATCCATCTGCTTGAGAGAGGTAGTGAGTGCATCCTCAAAGCCTCTTTCGAAATCCTGCTTTTTAAAATCATGATCAGATTTCATTTCAAATGAAACTCTCGGAGAGTGATTGAGATGGCGGTGAATCTCACTCAATGTGATGACAAAGATCCATCGGTGAATTTCAAAATGACTTAAGTAGAGCGATCGAGTGATATGGAGTCTCTCGAATGTCGAATTTAAGATGTCCATTGAGTCATAGGTGGAGCGAACCTTAGAGAGAGAAAGCTTATAGATGGGATTTTTGAACCTTTCAAAAAGAAACTGAAACGAATCAAATGATCCTTTTTTATACTCTGAAAAAGCTGTTTCTAATTCATTTCTCACTGATTTTAGTTTGAAAACTCATGGCACTATCGTCAACCCCAATAAAATCCAGTCCATGAAAGCAAAGCAGCACCAAAAATCAGAGACTTAAACAGATTGTGAGCCCGAGGAGGAATACGTCTTAGGGAAGAGTGAAAGTACCTAGGAACAACGGTTAAAATGGGCAGGCCACCAAGCCAGAACGCAAACATAACCAATGCTCCCGCGGAACTGCTTTTTGTTGCACTAGCCGCGAACACAAAACCATAAAGCCACCCACACGGTAAAACGATGCTCAGCAGTCCAAAAAGAAAACTAGAGAATGGCTTTTTATAAAGACCAACAAGAAGTTTTCGGTAAATGTCATCGAATCGATTCAGAAATGAATTTGTAGTTCTTTTGGAGGCCGGATTGATTCTTAAAACCTTAGAAACGTAATAAACGAATCCAAAGCCCAATAAAGTCAGCAAAGCACCTGATGCTGATTTTGCTAGAATATGGTCTGAAAATGAAAATAAAAATCCAAAATGACCGGCAAGTGCACCAAGAGAAACATAACTAATAAGGCGTCCCAAGTGATAACCAATCAGTCGCTCTTTCAAGCCTGAGGTGAGGGAGACAGAAAATGGACCACACATCAAACCACAGTGCCAACTCCCAAAAAGACTTAAAGAAAAGATAGAAGCCAAAAGAAAAATGGATTCCATACTCATTTTTTTGGTCCTAATAGAGGAAGAGTTTTTCGAAAGATCTCGATTTGACTTTCGAAGTCCAAGACCAAAATATCCGCCTCACTCTTTTGACCGGATTCAAACTGAGTAAAGAAGTGAATGGTCTGGTCATGGTGCGCACCCAAGACGACCGGATTGATCTGTGTGATCAAAGTGACCTCATTTGGTGAGATATCGAGTTTTAATCTCATCGTTCTGGCTGACTGATTTTTAATATGAAGTTTAAAATGATTAAGGATTTCACCACCCGGCATAACCTGATAAGGGGTTTCCTGAGCGCGAAGAACAGAGATATGAACGTCTTTTCTTGATGAAACCGAAAATGTAAATCCCGCCACCAGAGCAAAAAGAAATCCTAAAAGTATGAGATTTCTAGGTTTAAAGTATTGAAGGGGCTCGCTTTTGACATTGTCATAACGGATCAGGCCTTTTGGCTTTTTCACCTTGGTCATGATTTCATCACAAGCATCAATGCAGGCCGTGCATGCAATGCACTCCATCTGTACACCTTGACGGATGTCAATTCCTGTTGGGCAGACTTCCACACATCTTAGGCAACTCACGCAATCGCCCTGGGGCTTATTTGAAGCGAGGCCCTTTCGTGGCTCACCACGCTTTTCGTCATAGACAATGGCCAGAGAGTTATCGTCCATAAAGACACTCTGAAAACGCCCATAGGGACACATAATGATGCAGAACTGCTCTCGGAACCAACCGAAATCAAAGAGTAAAAGTAAAGTGATTGAGCTCACCACTAAAAAAGCACTCCAGTTTTCCTGTGGGGATTTGGAGATCATTGAAAGTATGGATTCGGCACCTACGAAATAGGCGGCAAAAGAGTGAGCAAAGAGACTTGATACCAGAAAAAACAAAATCCACTTCAAAGCTCTTTTTAAAAAGAGATTGAAGTGGAGGGGTTTTCCCAGATTCTTTCTTCTTTCGATGGGAGAGCCTTCGATCCAGGTTTCAATCTTTCGATAGACCTGTTCGATAAAAACAGTTTGCGGGCACGCATATCCACACCAAACTCTGCCCCAGATGGAAGTCACAAAAATCAAAAGGAGAGCTGCAAAAGCAAAAATAAAAAAGACAAGAGGGGCGTCATGTGCAAAGAATAAAAATCCAAAAAAGGCAAATTTTCGCTCACCAATATTGAGCAAGATCAACGGATTGGAATTGATCTTAATCCAGGGAATGAGAAGAAACACCAAAAGAAGAATCCATTGAAACCAGAATTTCTTTCTTTGCCAAGGACCCTTCACATCGAGTGGAATGATCGCTTTTTTTGCCCCAAAGCGATCAAGACTTGCCACACGCTCAATACTTGGAAGTTCTTTTTTCAATCAATAGCTCACTTCCACTCCCTCAGGAGCTTTTGGATTGTTGGGTTGGCTTCCGATTTTTGAATGAATAAACTGAGTCACCCTTGCGATATCGCCAGGGGTCAGTAGACCGTCCCAAGGTGGCATTCCCTTAGCGGGTACACCGTCTTTGACCACCTTGTAGATATCAGTGAGCTGACCTTTTCCATGCAGCCAAAAGGAATCTGTGAGGTTTGGTCCGATCAGTCCCTGAAGCTCTGCTCCGTGGCACATCGAACATTTACCGGCGTAAATCTCGGCTCCACTTCCTGAGAGGGATTCTTTTTGTATAAAGGCAAGCAAGTCATCATCACCCATTTGATTTCCACCATGCGCTGTTTGCAGGACCTTAATTCTATTCAAAGCGACTTCAAGTTCCTCATCGAGTGATGGACCAGCAAGGAATTCATAATGAATGTAATAGATAAATGAAAAGAAAATGGTGAAAAGGAATGTAATCAACCACCAATTCGGAAGTGGATTGTCGAGCTCACGAATGCCATCATAATCATGATCCAAAAGATTTACGTCTAACTCTTTATCTTTTTTCATTTTTGGACTCCGGCTCTTTGTCATTTTCAAATGGAAGATTTCTCATTCTTTCGAAGTGTTTTTTTCGAAATGGATTAAAAACCCACAATAATAATCCAATAAAAAAAGTCACAAAAATGATCAGCCCGATCATTGTGAGGTTTGCATCACTATAATTGAGGAAGGCTTCACGTAGCATAACTCTACTCCTTTCCCTTCTGTCCTAGGGCTTGAAGATAAGCGATCAGAGCAACAATTTGTTTGTCTGCAAGGGCTGACGGAGCACCATTTTTTTCAAGCTCAGCTGCAATAACTTGAGCATCTTTTTGGGCTTGAATGTCCGCATTGGCGACTTCTTCATCGGAGTAGGGGACATCCAATTGTTTAAGCACAGAAAGCTTCCTTCTCAGAGAAAGAAAGTCTGTTTTATTCTTCTCAAGCCACGGGTAATTGGGCATGATCGATCCAGGAACCACACTTCGTGGATTCATCATGTGTTGGTAATGCCAAAGATCTGGATATTTTTTTCCAACTCGCGCAAGATCCGGACCCGTTCGCTTCGATCCCCACTGAAAGGGACGATCATACATAGATTCTTCAATAGTGGATGGTTTTCCAAATCGAAGCACATCAAAGTCCAGCTTTCGAATCATCTGCGAGTGGCAAACATAGCAACCTTCACGCACGTAAATATCCCGCCCCGCAAGCTCTAGAGCTGAATAGGGTGTGGGAACATTGGATGGCTCAATATACCGACCAAGATTAAGAGATGGGTAAATTGAAATCACAGATCCGATCAGAATTGCAATAATAGATAGAATCACAAAAAGAGTGGCCATTCCTTCAATCAGTCGATGTCCATCATCTTGGCCGGTGTTTTTTAGCATGTCCTTTGTGCGCTTAGGGACAAGGGCAGAAGAATCCTTTTGATCTTTCGGTGCCCCTTGAATGGTCTTATAAAAATTGTAAATCATGATGACGAAACCGGTGATAAAGAAAATCCCGCCAATGGCACGCACCCAGTAGAGCGGAACAATGCGGGTCACCGTTTCAACGAAATCGGGATAAACCATATTTCCGGCATCATTGATCGCCATCCACATCAATCCTTGTGTGATTCCAGCAGCAAGCATGGAAATGTAATAAGTTAAGATTCCAAGGAGCCCGATCCAGAAATGCCAGTTGGCCAGGCGAATGGAGTAAAGCTCTGTTCTCCAAAGTCTTGGTACAAGATAATAGGCCATTCCAAAAGATAAAAATCCATTCCAACCTAAAGCTCCGCCGTGCACGTGACCTATGATCCAATCGGTGTAATGTGCAATGCTATTGACGGATTTGATGGATAAAAGTGGTCCTTCAAATGTGGCCATTCCATAAAAGGTGATTGCAGCCACAAAAAATTTGATAATGGGATCTGTCCTTAAAAGATGCCAAGCTCCTTTTAAAGTCAGTAATCCATTGATCATTCCACCCCAGCTGGGTGCCCATAGCATAATGGAAAAAACCATTCCAACGGTCTGCGCCCAATCCGGCATCGCTGTGTAAAGCAGGTGATGGGGGCCCGCCCATATGTACATGAACACGAGTGCCCAAAAGTGAATGATTGAGAGACGGTAGGAATAGACAGGACGGTTAGCGGCCTTTGGAACATAGTAATACATAAGACCTAAAAATGGAGTCGTTAGAAAAAACGCAACCGCATTGTGCCCATACCACCATTGAACAAGAGCATCCTGAATGCCTGACCACACGGGATAGGAATTAAATGCACCAACAGGAATTTGAATGGAATTCACAATATGAAGGACAGCAACAGTGACGATGGTTCCGATGTAAAACCAAATCGCCACATACATGTGTTTTTCTCTTCGTTTGGCAAGAGTCCAAAAGAAGTTGATCGCAAAGATGACCCAGATCACGGTGATCGCAATGTCTATTGGCCACTCAAGTTCGGCGTACTCTTTGCTTTGAGAATAGCCTAGAGGGAGTGAGATGGCTGCGGCCAAAATGATCAATTGCCATCCCCAAAAGTGAATTTGGCTTAATAGATCACTGGCCATTCGGGTTTTAAGAAGTCGTTGGGATGAGTGATAAACTCCCGCGAAAATTGCATTTCCTGCAAACGCAAACACCGCCGCGTTGGTGTGAAGTGGTCTTAGTCTCCCAAATGTAATCCATTCGAGATTCGCGTTTGCGGGCCACCAAGCCAGTTGAACGGCAGCAAGCAGACCCGCCAGAAAAGCAACTCCGGCAAAGCCACACATAGCTATAAGAAACATCTTTACGATTTGGTCGTCGTAATAAATCTCTTCGAGATTTCTATTCTCCTTCATTTAAGATTTCTCCTTTTTCTCATCATTCAAAATCCGGTGTGCAGGTGTTTCCAGGTCATCAAACTGGCCATCACTCATAGCCGCCAGAAATGCGATTAAAAACCCAGCGCCCAAAGTTATGGCGAGAGGAAGCATTAAAATTAGAACATTCATGTAAATCTCCTTCGCGATTGAAAAAGTACGAACGCTGAGCTCAGCGGCATCAATACAGCTGCGGCCAATGGATTGATGAATCCAAGAATGCAGAAAGTCCCGGCTGTGAAGTTATAAAATAAGGTAAAGCGTAGATTCGTTTTGACCGTTTGATCCAATTCATTTGAAATCTCAAACAAATCCACAAGAGGTTGGAGTCCGGGCTTGAGAAAGCAGACATCGTTGTTTTTGATCGAGTGAGTGAGTGCGCCTTCCACGGCAACACCAACCTCAGCCGCGGCCAAAGCCGCAGCGTCATTAAAACCATCTCCTAGCATAAGTGCCGGCTGGTGCTGACTGACAAAGTGCATTTTATCTTTTGGGGTCAGATCGCCAAAGACATGATTTGAGGGCAAATTTAAGAGCCTTCCTGTTTTTTGAGCGCGAATGCTGCGGTCACCTGAACAGATAAAAACTTTAAATTTATTTTGAAGTTTGGCTGTAAGTGCTGTTGATTCCGTTCTTAATTGGTCTTCAAAGAAGAATTTTGCCAATAGTGTTTCATTCTTAAAAAAATCGACTTCAATGTATTCGGACTCAGCGCCTATCGATTTTTTAAGGGAATAAAGAGATCCATCGACAATGCCAAATACCTTTTCGCCGAGAATTTCGGTTAGGTCCTGAACTCGGCTCGCATCCGCTTGCACATCTTCAAAGTGAGATCGAAATGCGAAGGCGACAGGGTGATGAGACGCACTTTCCAAAGATAGAATGATCTCTTGCTGCCAGAGGGGGATTTTTTCAGGTCTTGTTTTTGATACTCGAAGTAACCCTGTGGTCAGAGTTCCGGTTTTATCAAAAATGATATTTTTTGAATTCTTTAAGCGATCAAAGACATCGGCTGTGGCAATAAGAATTCCTTTTTGATGAGCTTTTTTTAGCGCGAATGCGTAACTCAAAGGCCCGCCAAATGCGAGAGCGCATGGACAGGTGATGACTAAAAGACTTAAGATTCTCTCCCACGCTTCTTTGAAATCCATTCCCAAAGCAAGAGTGAATATAGGAAACAGAATAAAGGAGAGAGATAGGGCTAGAGACAGAATGATCTGGCCAATCTTTTCTAAACGCAGAAGCTCTCTACTCTTTTTATTGTAAAAGCTGTCTGATTCCTCAAGCACCCGATAGAGGTCCGTTTCC
Organism: uncultured Pseudobdellovibrionaceae bacterium; assembly: GCA_964636785.1. Classification (GTDB taxonomy): domain Bacteria; phylum Bdellovibrionota; class Bdellovibrionia; order Bdellovibrionales; family UBA1609; genus UBA6776. The sequence continues at coordinate 6,807 of CAZWVK010000080.1, forward strand.
TTAAAAGTGCGTGTGACTCTGATTTCGACTTTTTCTGAAAGCGTGCGAACTCCAGCAGACAAGGTCATTCCCGCTGAATAAATGCGCGGAATGGATTCACCACTAAGTAAACCTGTGTCAAATGCGGAGCTTTCGGAAATCAAAACACCATCACATGGAAGAACTTGATCCCGCTCACTAAGAAGAATGTCGCCTATTTGAACGTCGCTGAGTGGAACGACTTGAGTCTGATTATTGAATTTAATTGTGACGGGTAGAGACTGTGAAAAAAATCCTTCGCTCAGCCTTCTTTTTGCATGAACCTCGGATTTCTGAATCCACCATCGTCCTATCAGAATGAGGAAAGTAAAAGCAGCCAGAGAGTCCAGGTAAAGTTCTGAGTTCCATAACGTGTAGGCCACGACGGATAGAGCAAAGCTCAAAAGCAAGGACGTAGTTATAATCGCATCTAGGTGAATGGATTTTCTTTTAATTGACGTGAGTGCGCCCTTATAAAATGGGACTGCGGCATAGAAAAGAATAGGAAGAAATAGAAGGATTTCGGCTAGAGAGAAAATCCTTTTAAGCTCTCCATCCAGACCTGCATATTTAGAAATGGCTAAAAGCATTATATTTCCAAAGCAAAATCCAGCGACGGCGATCCTCTTTAGAAGACCTCTTGTGGTTTTTGCATGGGCATCCGTCGCTCTTTCGCTTCTGCGTAAAAACTGCGGTTCATACCCCAAGCGCTCAATCAGATCGGCAATATCGGAAGGTAAGAGCTCATTTTCCGTTTCTAGCTTTAATTCTGCGGTGAGAAAGGAGAGTTTTGCGGTCAGAATGCGTGAGTCAATCTCAGGCAAACGTTCCAGGAGCTGAGTGCATGATGCACAGACGAGTCCTTTGATTAGGATTCGGTAATGACTTTGGCCAAATCCCAATTCACGAAGTTCAGTTAGAAAATTCGTTTGATTGAGATGGTCCCATTTTGAGGATTGGGATTGCGGCAGAAGTGAAGCGCCGTTTTCTAAATCGGAAAGCAATTCGCACGCATAGCAACAATAGCTCATTCCCATTGGAGCCTGGGATCTGCAGTATTCACAGAGATTGAATTCGGTCGCTGGTGCGATCATAGCCCCAATTTAATGGGGGTAGGTGCTTTAGAATATGACGGGCGTCATGTTTGGATGTATTTTTTAATAAGGCCAGATCGATCTAGAATTCGAATGGACCTCTTTTCCTGCTCGATCAGTCCTTCCATTTCAAATCGAGAAAGGGCTCTCATTACAGTTTCTGGTGTTGTTCCAGCCCATTGAGCAATCTCTTTTCGAGTCCAGTTTTGTCCTGAGAACTTTTCACTTAGAAAAAGAAGCGCTTCTGCGACTCGCTCTGGTGCTTCTTGGTCGACCTGATTGATCCATTTTCGCTCAGCATCGCTCAAATCCTTAGCCAAGCGCTCGACCAGGTTAAGGGCCACTTGAGGCTCAGATCTAAACAATTCAAAAACGAAATTCTTCGGTAAAAAGCAGAGCTTTGAGTCTTCAACAGCTATAGCGCTCGCTTTGTAGCACTCTTTTGCGAAAAGAGAGCGGTAGCCAAGAATGCTACCTGGGCCCATAAGTCTCAAAGTGTGAGCTTGGCCTGCTTCATTGACGACCTCCAATTTCACAAGACCACGTTCTACGGTGAATAAGCCTAAGGGCTCATTTCCTTGATAAAAAATAGTCTGCCCGGATTTGAAGGTGGAAGAACTCCTCGCTTTGGAAATGTCACCAAGTAAATGGTCAATAGAGCAGAGAGGGTTGTGATACCTGGATTCACAAATGCTGCAATTAACGTCTAGTTTTTCCTGAAATTGCGAACGTTTTGAGCTTCGTGACATGGCCAGGAGTATAGTTGATTCATAGGTAAAACTCCAAAGTTACTTTTGGAAGTGGATTTTTTTACTTCCCAGTGACATCATTTAAGAATGACTTTAGGTATAGATCGCTTACTTTCAGAGCCCGAACTTCAGGCCCGATTGATCGACAAAAGGATCGCTCTGGTCGCGCATCCCGCTTCTTGCACAAAAACCTTAGAACACTCCTTGGATGCTCTTCGTAAACACACCAAACTTCAAATTGTTAAAGCATTTGGACCTCAGCATGGCATGAGGGGCGAAAAGCAAGACAATATGATTGAAAGTGATGATTACACCGATCCAGTCCATAAAATTCCTGTTCACAGTTTATATGGAAAGGTGAGGCGGCCGACGTCTGAAATGTTGGATGGGGTCGATGTGATTTTATTCGATCTTCAGGATGTGGGCTGTCGCATATACACCTATATGACCACTTTGATTTATCTGATGGAGGATTTGGAAAAGCGTCCAGAAATGGAGCTTTGGGTTCTTGATCGACCAAATCCTGCAGGCCGTCCCATTGAAGGTCATCTTTTGAATATGGATTTTTCGTCTTTTGTTGGAGCGGCTCCAACACCTATGCGCCATGGATTAACTTTGGGTGAGCTTGCTCTTTGGTACAAAGACTTTAGAGGTTTTAAGCTTCCTCTCACTGTGGTTCAAATGAAAAACTATGACCCCAATCAAGCTCCGTGGTTTGGCTGGCCCGGTGATCAATTGGCATGGGTGAATCCTTCGCCGAATATGCCAAGGCTGACCAATGCCAGGCAGTATGCTGGAACAGTTTTATTTGAAGGGACCAATCTGTCTGAGGGCCGTGGAACAACGATTCCGCTTGAGATTTTTGGGGCACCAGATCTTAATCTGGAAAAGATTGAAACTTTGATGCGAAAACTCGCTCCTCATTGGCTTAAAGGTTGTGTCATTAAAAAGGCCTATTTTGAGCCGACCTTTCATAAATTCAAAGGGGAGCTTTGTCGCGGCTTTCAGGTTTTTACAGATTTTCCGTTTTACGACCCAAATCACTTCACCCCTTATCGCTTATGTCATGTTTTTCTAAAAGCATTGAAGCATACGCATCCGGATTTTGATTTATGGCGAAAGCCACCTTATGAGTACGAAGAGACTAAGCTTCCAATTGATATATTATCTGGGAGTGAGGAGTTGAGACTTTGGGTTGAAGCTTCTGAAGGTCTAGTTGATCAATGGGATGATCGTATGAAAGCGGATGAAGCCAAGTGGGCGCAGGATATCAAGCCGTTTTTACTTTACTAAAGTGCAAAAATAAATTTCGTCCCTTATTTTTTTCGGCGAATTTCACTTTGCATTTTTTCGACTTTTTTTCTGAGTGAAACTTCATACTTATCAAGATCTTTCGCAAGCTTATCATTAGTAAGTGAAAGAATTCTTAAAGCTAAAAGGCCAGCGTTAAAGGCGTTTTCAACTCCAACCGAAGCAACAGGAATTCCTTTTGGCATTTGCACAATGGATAAAAGAGCATCCAAACCATCGAGCTTTCCAACCGAGACGGGGACGCCAATCACCGGAAGCGTTGTCAGGCTTGCCACCATCCCAGGTAAGTGGGCCGCCCCACCTGCACCGGCGATAATGATTTTGATTCCTCGTGATTTTGCTGATTTTGCATACTCTTGCATGAACTCTGGACTTCTATGTGCGGAAACGACTTCCACTTCTGTTTTTACTTTGAACTTTTTCAAAACAGTAACAGCATCTTTAAGTGCCGACAGATCACTTGAACTTCCCATAATGATAGCGACTTCGCCTTTTGAGGATTTCGATAGCTTTAAAGACAAAACTTTTTTCTCCATTTGAGTAGTCGGTTTAAAGCCTTCTCTGCCGTTGTATCCAATGCCGTGATATGTCCCATTTTTCGACCAGGCTTTAATTCGGATTTATTATACCAATGTAAGAATCCTTCCGGTGAACGATCAAGCTTAAGCTTTGCGCCTTTGCGACCAATCAGATTGGCCATCGCAAATCCATTTTGAGTAAGCCTATATTCACTCGGGAAAGGCCAATTCAAACAAGCCCGCAGATGAGCTTCGAACTGACCGACTTCCAAAGCTTCTATCGAGTAGTGAGCCGAGTTATGAACTCTCGGGGCGAGCTCATTGACTAAAAGCTCATCTCTGGTTTGAAAAAGCTCAACGGAGAGAAGCCCCACATAATTCAAATCATTCATCAATTTCTTGAACTTTGAAATCAAGGGTCGGATTTGGGGAGAGGAGATCGGGCCCTTTACCCAATCACATTTGGAATCTGTTTGTTTGGATTCTACGAGAGGTAGGACGTAAAAATCTTTCCCCGGATTTCTTGCAATGGAAAATGCAAGCTCTCGTTTAAACGGGCAGAACTCTTCTGCGATCCATTCCTCGGGTTGAATATCATCTGGAATTTTTGCTGAATCTCGGTGTGAGCGAATAAGAATCGTTCCATAGCCATCATAACCAAAAAGTCGCTTCTTTAATACAATTCCTTTTTTGCTACCTTTAAGCCATTCGGTCAGATCGGAGCCTGATTCAAAAGGAATTAAAGGAGAGGTTGGAATTTTATATTGAGACAAAAGATCTTTTTGAGGTTTGCGATCGCGAAGTGAATTCATAGTTTGAATATGTGGATAAATGGATATCCTTTCGCCCTCTAAACTTGAGGCATCGACAAATTCACTTTCAAATGTGACAACATCTAAATCTTTTAAAAATGCCGCTCGGACATCGGCCTGGCTCAAATCACCGTAAACCACGTCTTTGGTGATTAAGACTGCGGGCTCATCTTGAGAATTTGCAAGAACGCGCACGTGAACGCCCATCTCTTGAGCCTTGAGACTCAAAAAACGTGAAAGCTGACCGGCACCAAGAATTCCTAATTTGAGTGAGCTTTTCATCACTTCCTTGTTTTTACATGAAAGAACGAGGAGGTGGCAGCCTCAATGCCAGCCTAACTCACTGGGTTAAATTTAAATTGCGAGCCGATCTTAAGGACGGGTATAAGTGGTCAGATGTTGGATATCTATTTCGCACCCATGGTGGGTCTTTCTCATTTTGCTTTAAGGGGGGTGCTCGCTCGCTACTTGAAACCGGGTGAAGAGATGCTCTGGCCCACAGAGATGTTGAGTTCCTGGCGGATTCCAAAGGAAGAACTTGGTAAAACGTTTGAAAGCATTCGTAACGAAAATGAGAATCTGATTTGTCCTCAAATTCTTGGCAATGAAGAAGAGCCCATTCGAATCAGTGTCGAAAAACTTGAAATCTGGGGAGCCACGGCCATCGATATCAATATGGGCTGTCCTGT
>CAZWVK010000081.1:0-11934 GCA_964636785.1 uncultured Pseudobdellovibrionaceae bacterium
CGGATCCCTCGATTTTGCATGTTCAATAGCTTTCGACCATGGAAGAAACGACTGCACCATTCCATCGCCGCCTCCGTAGACTTTATCATCCACAGCTTGATGGACTCCTTGAGCGAAGTCTCTTGGGTTGATGTTTTGATAGCTAAAAAGTTTGTTTTTATAAGCTTGGCCAATCAGGCCGACACTCAACCAATTTTGAAAAAGCTCTGGAAAGAGGCTGATTGTTATTAATCTCACTCGATGAGTCCTTCTGGTAGAGTCATAAAAATCTTTGCGCCTTCAAATTCAATGGAATCAATAAACACTTCAAGAAATGGAATTAAGTGCTCTTTTTCACTCTCTATTTCATCCCTCACTCGAAGAAGGTCTTGAGCCCCATTGTCCATAAAGCCAATGACTTCTCCAATGAGCTGCTCGCCACTGAAAACCTGAAAACCCATCACTTCGTTGAGATAAATTTTTTCACCAGGACGGGAGACAAAATTTTCCACCGCGACCCCAAGGCTGTATCCTTTAAGAAGCTCTGCATGATTGCGATCTGGAACGTCTTTGAACTGAATAATCAATCCCGTTTTATGTGGACGAAAGGTCGCAATGCTCTTTTCGCTCCAGTCTGCTTTTGAATCTCTTGGTTTTAAATAGATTTGTGCGCCTTTTTGCGCCCACTCCCACTCACCTGAAGGAATGACCGCGAAAACCTCGCCACGGATTCCGTGGGCCTGTTTGATATAGCCCACAGTTAAAAGTTCTAAAGTATTATTATTCGACGATCTCAAGCACACTTCGCTTTTGAAGCTTCGTGCTTGCCGCGTTCAGGATGGTTCGCATTGATCTGGCAGTTCTGCCCTGCTTGCCGATCACTTTTCCTAGGTCTTCCTTGGCCACTTTAAGTTCAACAACTGTGGTTTGCTCTCCGACCACTTCGTTCACTTCCACGTCGTCGGGGTGATCCACAAGTGATTTAGCCATAAATTCCACAAGGTCTTTTAAACTTGAATGATCCATTTCCACTCCATTTCAACTGTTTCCGCCCAAGACATCACTTTTAACATTCTAGTCAAAAAGTTGAATTTGACACAAGTCCACAATAGGTCTTGTCCTAAGGATTCTTCTTAAGCGTTGAGCTTTTTAACCAGACTTTTTACTCGTGGGGTGGGCTGAGCGCCTTTTTGAACCCATGCGTTATATTTTTCCAAGTCACAAACAAGCCCCTGGTCCTGTCCTTTTGGGAAGGGGTTGTAATGCCCAATAACTTCAATGAATTTACCTGTGAGCGGACGACGGCTGTCTGCCACGGTAATACGGTATTTAGGGTGATGAGTGGTACCAAAACGAGCTAAACGAATCACAACCATCGAAAATATTCTCCTTAAAACTTCAAATCTTAATACCTAAGCGAAACACTATACGCAACTAAAAAGACTTCCACCTTTGCAAGTATTATAGGGCTTAAAAGAGCCCTCCACCGGGAAAGCCGCCTCGGCCCATCCCCATGCCGCGCCCACCTTTGGTCATTTTCATCATTTGCGACATCATTTTCTGCGATTTTTCAAACTGTTGTACCAGCTTATTCACATCCTTCACTTCCGTTCCAGAGCCTTGAGCAATCCGCAGTCTTCTGGAGCCGTTTAGAATTTTATGATTGGTGCGCTCCTGAACCGTCATAGAGCGGATAATGGCCTCAATCTTTTTAATTTCCTTCTCAGGTGGCGCCAAATCTTTCATTTGCTTTAGCGCTTGCCCCATTCCTGGAATCATTTTCATAATGCTCTCAAAGCCACCCATTTTTCTAAGCATTTGAATCTGCTTTAAGAAATCCTCAAAGGTGAATTGATTTTTTGCCAGTTTCTTTGCTGACTCACGGGCCTCATCCTCACTGATGACTTCCTGAGCACGCTCAACCAATGAGAGAATATCTCCCATATCGAGAATTCGTCCTGCCAATCGATCCGGATGAAACACTTCGAGCTGAGAGGCTTTCTCTCCCACACCTAAAAACTTAATTGGAACGCCGGTCACCTCTTTAATGCTCAGAGCGGCCCCGCCTCGAGCATCACCATCCACTTTGGTGAGGATCAGACCACTTAGAGAGAGTTTGTCATTAAACCCTTTTGCGACGTCCACGGACTGCTGACCAAGCATTGCGTCCGCAACCAGTAAAATCTCATTGGGAGGCCAAAGAGTTTTCACCTGCTCAAGCTCATTCATTAAATCTTCATCAATTTGAAGGCGACCCGCCGTATCCAGAATAACCACTTCGACCATCTCATTGGCGGCCCAGGACTTTGCTTTCGTAATAATTTCTGAAACGGGCTCACCAGATTGAGTTGGAAAAACCGGAATCTGGTTTTGCTTACCAAGAGTCTGAAGTTGCTCAATGGCCGCTGGTCTATAGATATCCGCAGGCACCATCCCCGGCTTTTTCTTGAGTTTGTTTCGAACATGAAGCGCCAGTTTCGCAGCCGTCGTGGTTTTCCCCACCCCTTGAAGCCCAACAAGCAAAATCACTGAAGGGTTGGAGCGCACATCCAGATCTACACTTTCTGAACCAAGCGTGGCTTTGAGCTCTTCATGAAAGATCTTCACAAATTGCTGACCGGCATCCAGGCTTTTTAAAACTTCCTGGCCGAGTGCTTTTTCCTTCACGCGGTCCACCAAAGATTTAACCACTTTAAAATTCACATCCGCTTCAAGAAGACTTTGGCGAATTTCACGTAAGACTTCGGCAATATTGTCTTCAGTGATTTTGGACTGACCCCGAACTTTTTTAAGAGTCTGGTTCAATCGATCGGATAATCCTTCAAACACGTTTTACCACCTTAAGTAAGAGCCTCTCTTTAAGCTGATGTAAGCGATAAGATAAGTGATCAAAAAGCCTGCAAAAGCCACAATGAGAGCCGTGAAAAGTTCAACATCTGAGCGCCCCAATATTCCCTCTCTCACGCCATTAATCAAGTAAAGGAGAGGATTACTGCGTGAGACGCCCTGCCAGAAAGGATGAAGATTACTCACTGAATAAAAAACCCCTCCAAGATAAATCAGAGGGAGCAGAATAAACCCTGTCACCGCACTGAGCTGATCAAATGACTTGGCCCAAAATGCCACCGAGATTCCAAGCTGAGCAAATGTCAGGCTTCCAAGTGTTAAAAAACTGATTAAGATAGGGAAATTTGCAATGCTTAACCACTCGCCTTCTGAAATTTTATAAAAGATCTCCCCGACTAAAAATGTAAGGAGTCCTACAATCAAACCACGCATCAGTGCTCCAATGGAGTAGGCCCAAATCATCTGCTGAGGGCTTAATGGTGCTGCTTTAAGATCCTCAAGATCCCCGCCAAATTTCGCGCCAATGATGGAGCTGGAAGAATTTTGAAAAGAGTTGTTTAGACAGGCCATCATGATCAAGCCCGGAATCAAAAAGGCCAAATAGCTTCCGCCCTCAACTTGAATGCTGGCACCTAAACTGATTCCAAAAATCAGCAAATAAAGACTGGAATTGATCAGTGGAGTGATGAGTGTTTGCGTTGCAACTTTGAAAAATCGCTGAACCTCTTTACGAAGCAAAGTGTAAAAGGGCCTAAAGCGCAGTTCTCTATTCATAATCCCTCTTTCATAATTGCACGAAAAGCGTCTTCTAAATCCCCTTCAATAATTTTAATATCTTGAATGGCTGATGAATCGATACCAGCTTGCTTGATGCATTCAAATACGCCTTTTTCCATTGGGACCTTCAAAGTGATTTTATTCCCGCCGACTTCGTAAATCTCAATTGTTCTTTTGGTGAAGTCATTTATGATTTCGCTCGTCGGCCCCACCTTAAAAAGGCTTCCGCCCGAAATAAATCCCACTCGATCACAGAGACGCTCGGCCTCCTCCAGATAGTGAGTCGTCAACAGGATAGATACGCCCGAATTTTTAAGCTCAGTCACAAAATCCCAAAGACTCTCTCGTAGATCGATATCCACTCCAGCTGTCGGCTCATCGAGAAGAAGAATCTTGGGATCGTGACAGAGTGCTTTTGCAATCATAAGCCGTCGCTTCATTCCTCCACTGAGCTGCTTTACTTTCTTCTTGCGGTGAGTGTAGAGATCGAGTCGCTTTAATAAATTGTCGATTTCATTTTTTGATATCGTTTTTCCAAAATAGCCACTATGGAACTGAATAATTTCTTCCACATTAAAGAATCCGTGATTGATCACCTCCTGAGGAACCCATCCCACCTGGGATTTGGCTTCATTCGGATATTTAGTCACGTCTTTTCCAAACACCTTCACCTTGCCAAGTGTTGGCTTCTCTAAGGTCACAATGGTTGAAATAATCGATGTCTTGCCCGCTCCATTTGGGCCTAAAAGCCCAAAGACTTCACCCGGCTTGATTTCGAAGCTCACATCATTGACCGCAAGTAAGCGACCATAACTCTTGCTTAAGTGCTCGACTTTTAAAGGAAGCTCCATGTCTGAATTCGTCATTTGAGCACCATACCCTAAAAGACCATCTAAACCAAGATCCAGGATCGGCAAGTATTCTTAATTCTCTATCACATTATTCCGATAAAAAGGCATGAGTGCTTCTCAAGAATTTATGCCAATTGCCATTGACGAATTGGTTTCAGGTACGATTAATCCTGTCGACCTATTTGTGCGCATCACAGATGAGAAGTTTGTTCAGGTTGCCAAAGCCAATACGACTTTGGACATTCATCAGTTAAAAAATTACCAATCCAAATCGATCGAATATTTGTATATTCGCAAAAACGAGTACGGAAAAGTCGCTCAACAGAGTATCATGCTCGCGGGGATGCTAATCCAACGTAGCGATGTCGCCAGCGAGCGAAAGTCTTTGATCCTGAAGTCTGCAACAGCCACCGTCTTTAATCGCATGGATCATATCGGTGTGGACATTGAGCTTTACAACAGCGCCAAACAAGTAACGGATGCAGTGGTGTCTTTGGTCAACTCACAAACTCACTTTTTAAATCTGATTGAAAGCTTGGCAACCGGGAGCGATCACATGCTGAGTCACTCTGTTGCGGTGAGCTTGCTCTCTTCAATGATCGGACAGGAGATGGGATTTAGCAAGAAAGCCACTCTTGAAAAATTGGCTCTGGGTGGTCTCCTGCACGATATTGGCATCAAGTCCTTACCACCGGCTCTCATTTCAAAGCCAAAGATTGAAATGTCCAACGAGGAACTGCAACTCTATGAGACACATCCATACAAAGGCGCGCAGCTACTCGCCGGCCTTGGCGTTGTTCCCGATGATATCGTCTCAATTGTATACGAGCACCATGAAAATTCGATTGGCCAAGGTTATCCACAACGGATTCGTGATGTAAAAGCGCATCCCCTCAGCAAAATCGTCGCCCTTGCCAATCATTTTGTTGAACTGACTCTTGCGGGACCTGATTGTCTCAAACCGCGAAGTCCTCGAGAGGCAATTGTGTTTATCGAACACACTCTCGGACTTCCCTACAATAAAGATGTCTTTCGTGCGCTTAAACGAATCATTGAAAAAGAGGCTCTCAAAAAGGTGGGATAAGACTAGAATGAACATATCGTCATGGGTTGGCTTTTTCATCGCAGCACTGGTGTTAGTGTTTGGGGTTTTCAAAACTCTTCCCAATCCAGGACTCTTTTTTGATTCACATGCTCTTCTTTTGGTTTGTGGTGGAACTCTGGCTGCTGCTCTTATATCGGTCCGATATAAAAAGCTTGAGGAACTGTGTTCCCTTTTTTTCTATGGGCTCCTGCTTAAGCGCACCAAACCAACTCTCGATCATGCTCGAGAACTCCTTCTCCTATCTGCGCTTACTCACAACAGCAAAAGCATCTATATTCATTTCGATCTTTCTCATCCTTTTGCCAGAGAAGCATTCGAGCTTGCTAAGAAAAATTACCTAGAAGAAGATGAGTTAAAAATCCTACTTATTAAACGAAATGAGTTCTTTAAACGAAGCTATCAAAGTGATGCGAAGGCATTAAATAACCTTGGAAAGTTTCCCCCAGCCTTTGGCCTCTTGGGAGCCACAACTGGAATGATCGCAATGATGACCCAGTTGGGAAGAAATCAAGATCAAATCGGACAAGCCATGGCTATTGCTTTGATTGCTACTTTCTGGGGTATCGCATTGGCCAATTTGGTTTTGCTCCCACTTGCGGACTACGCAGCAAAAGTGGCTCATGAAGATCAAGTCACCAGGCAAATGATTGCTGAGGCAATTATTTTGATTCGAAAGAATTATGATCCTCATTTGGTCGGAGAGCGGCTTTGCACTTACCTACCTCCAGACATGCGTCGCGAATTAAAAGAGGTACTTCGTCAAGGTCCACCCTCAGACTCCATCTTTGATGGCATTGAAACTCAAATTCCACTGCGTAAAAAGTTTTTTAAGCGAAGTTCATAAAATGGGGGCCATGAGTGGATAGCGAAAAGGATCCTCTATTTCACCACGAAATTGAAGAGCAAGATAATCATCATGACGAGCGTTGGCTAGTCTCTTATGCGGATATGATGACTCTTTTGTTTGGACTTTTTGTCCTGCTTTATTCCATGGCTCACATGGACCCTGAAACCAGTGAAAAGATCAAAACCTCTGCAGAGAAACAATTTGGAGTCAGCGAGGAAGAAGCTGTTATTATTCAGCCCGATGAAAAGCTTCAAGAAGAGCTGGTTCCAATGTCTCGCTATAAAGAGCTTTTGAACAGCCTCCATGCCAAAGATGATCAGATTGATACTCTCATTCTAAGTTTGGAAGAACTAAAGGAAACCAATGCCGCCTTGGAGAAAGAAAACTCTCAACTGGGCAAAGTCCCAAAAATCCAAGTGATTCAAAAAGACAATTCCAAAAAACTCAAAGATGATCTTAGAGCTGCTCAAAAGCAAATCCTCATTCTTCAAGCAGATCTCGAAGAGGCTTCAAGGGATTATCAAAACGATGACCTTAAACGCCAAATCCTCATCCTTGAAAAACAGCTCAAGGAAAAATCTTCGGACAAAGATAAATTCTCCAGACTGATTTCCCAGCTGAGTTCCATGCGCAAAGAAAAAGATAAAATGGCCGCTTCGGTGAGACGCCTCTCGAAAGCAAATAAAGGTTTACAAATTGATCTTAAATCCATGGAAAGTGAGACGCGTTCAAAAGATATTGAATTGAATCGTATTCAAAGCGCCTATAAAACACTGCAGGAAAAGCAGAAGCAGCTTATTGGGAAAACGAAACAATTTGCCTTACAAAAGAAATCTCAGACAGAAGATCTGAACAACCAAGTTAAAAATCTTGAGCGCAGTCTTGCGAGCACACAAACGCTTGAAAATGAACTGAATGAACTAAAAGCTCAACTCGCATCATTAAGTAAAGATAAACAAGACCTTCAATTAAAATATGTGGAATTAAACTCTAAACTGAGCAAAGAAATCGATAAAAATAAGGCTAATCAAACCAAGCAAGCCTTTATGGCGTTCACAATCAATTGGTCGACTCGAGATCACGATATCGATTTAACCATTGAAGATCCGAATGGGCAAAAATTCGATTTTAAGAAAAGAAGTTTCCAAGGCCATCCTGGACTTTTCGCACTCGATACCCGCAGAGGCCCAGGAGTTGAGCTTTGGCAGACGGAAAGAATTATCCCAGGAAAATACAAAGCCACTTACTATTTCTTTAATCAATATGGAAATATTTCGTCAGCAAAGATTTCAGGCACAATCTTTACTCCTAAGGGAAGTTTTGAAATTCCATTAGTGGAAATGGACCTTTCAAAAAACAGAAAATTTGAAGTGGTCTTTGAAGTTGAAAAAGACGGCCAGGTTAATCTAAAACCATAATCATTGAGCGCAATCCTCTAAGCTGAGATTCAAAATCCATCTTTTCAAATGGTGGCAAATGGACAAACCCGGATCGAAACTTTCGCTCTTGTTCAAAAACCAAAAGCTCAAACAAGATCCGATTGCATACATAGGTTCCAGCTGAATTGGAGATCAGCACTTCAACCTCGGACCTCTTTGAAGCTTCAATCATTTGTGCCAAAGGAAGTCTGGAGAAAATCCCATCGGGCTCGCCTTGATAAATGATTTCATTCTTTGGCCTTAGGCCTTCATTATCAGGAATACTCGCATCCATAAGATTAATTCCGATGCGCTCAAGCGTGATTGTTTTACGCTTCCTAGCCAACCCCAATGCCAAAACAAAATCAGGATCAAATTTTTCTATTTCTTCTTTGAGGATCGAGAAAGCATCCTTAAAACTCACCGGCAGGATTACGCTTTTTGAATGAAATCCACTTATTTTGGTATCCGCAAGAGAATAAGCCACATCGGCTGAAGGATTATGTTTCATTCCAGCAAATGGCTCAAATCCAGAAATCAAAACTTTTTTCATATTAAATTCGAGTCTTGATCCAAGGGAACTCAGTTTTTCCGTTATTGATCGTCTCTTTACTAAGCTCAGTGATTTCATTAAACATTTGAACAAGGTTGCCTGAAATCATCACTTCTTTAATGGGCTTTGTGATTTGGCCGTTTTCGATGAGAAAAGAGTTTTTTGCAACTCCAGAAAAGTCACCATTGGGAGATGGACTTCCTCCTGAAAAACGCATCAACAAAATGCCTTTCTTAATTTCTTTGATCATCTCTGAAAAACTCTGATCTCCCGAGGGAATAAAACAATTCGATGTCGACAATTTCGTGACAGAATCTTTTAGTTTCTTTGCACCATAAACATCCAAAAGGTAATTCTTTAAGACACCCTTTTCGAAAATAAACCCTTCTTCATTAAGAACACCTTCTGCAGAAAATGGAGTTTCTGTCGCGAATCGTTTATCAAATGGAGAGCTCCTCAAAGAAAATCGATCACTAAGAATCTTCTCACCTCGTTTTCCTTCAAAGATACTCGATTTGGAAATCAAAGAGCCCGTTGAGATCTGACCTAAAAAGAATCCCAAAAAACTCGGGAGAACATAAGGAGTCAAAACCACATCTCCCTTGATCTCCTCGGGATGAGCCACAGCCTCAGTTTCACGAGCAGCAAACTCAAGCAAAGCTTCAAGCCCAACCTCTTTTAAAAAATTCTCTGGAACGTCCGAGCTCAAATTGGAGATGTAATTGAAAGACCCTGTCTTCTCGCCATCCTTACCAGAAAACATGATAAAGTAATCGGCATAAGATTCCTCTTGAGAAAGCGCCAATCCATTTGAGTTGATCAAGTAAGAGTTGGAATCGACCGACTTAAAGGGCATGGAGCGCAAATTCACTTTGGGGTACTTTTCTTTCACGAGCTTTGAAAAATTTAAAATTCGATCGAGTGCTTTCTCTAGATCAATATCAACCTGAGAGCCTTTAAATGCTCGCTGAATATTCGAATCATGAATATCAAAGGACTCATCTCTCTCCGAAGCTTCAATCCCCATCTTCAAATCATGAATGAGGTTTTCTTTCGAAGCCTCATTCCAGCGATTCGCTGAAACAACTGCCTGGCGTCCCTGGCTGATGGCCTTGACACGAATATCCACATCGTTGTTCGTGCGACAAAGATTCACAGTCGAGTCTGTCAACTCCAGCTCGCGACTTTCAGAAGAACCCACTAAAACCTGAACCTTCTCAATCCCACTGGATTTCACATGATCAAAAACATCTTGAGCTAAAGATTGAATATTCATGAGCGCCCTCCAAGAGTGATCTCACATTTAACAGCTGGCCCGCCCATACCGACATACATCGGCTGCTTCTTTCCACAGGTCCCCGAATCCACCCAGGTTAATTCATCTGAAACCATACTCACCGTCTTCAACATATCAAAGGCAAGACCTGAAATGGTTGTATCAAGAAGAGCTGCTCCCAGTTTTCCATTTTTTATTTCATATCCCAAAGTCACACCAAACATAAATTCACTGGTTGAGTCCGCCTGTCCGTTGGAGTGATCAATGAGGTAATAGCCATTGTCCACAGAGGCGATCATATCCTCGATCTTATCTTTCCCGGGAAGAATGGCTGTGTTTCTCATGCGGATCAATGGCTCATCACCAAAATCCCAGGCCCGGGAATGCCCTGTTGCCGGTTGATCAAAAATGGCAGCCGTCTCTCTGGAATTCATGAATGTTTTAAGAACTCCCTTTTCAATGATCACTGTGTCTTCGGCTTTCACACATTCATCATCATGGTAAACAGGAACCGGACACTCTTGGCCGTTATAGCTATGAGCAAAATCCACAAGTGTCACCAAAGGCGATGCCACTTCCCGTCCAAGCATTTGACCCGCAACGGATCCGCCGCGAACAAGATCAGCTTCAGTGGTGTGACCAATCGCTTCGTGCGCAAGAATGCCTGCAAGCTTGGATGCCAAGATCACAGTGTGCTTACCTGGTTTTGGATAAACTCCATTCACTTTCTCACCCAGTTGCTGATAGCTTTCTTTCAACTTTGTCTTGATCTCATCCTGGCTTGGAAAAATATCTTCAAGAAATCCACGGCCCCCAAAAATATCCATGATCTGAACAGGGCCATTCTTTGAATCTGCTGTCAGGACAAAGTAAATATGTGTGCGCACGTAATCAAACTGACAGTGACCACCAAATCCCGTCCAAATTTCTTTCTCAAAAGATTGCTCTCTCGCTATCAACTTTCTGGATTTGATCAATGGCCCAAGGCTTTCAATCTGCGAATCCAGATCTTTTAAACGTTCAATGATTTCCTTTTCACTCCATGGATTCCTTTTCACCAATCCCAAACTTTGAATCTGAGCGTCCGAGCGCACAAAGTTAAGACGGTGTGGAGTGGACTTCGAAGAAAGAACTTTT
Organism: uncultured Pseudobdellovibrionaceae bacterium; assembly: GCA_964636785.1. Taxonomy (GTDB): domain Bacteria; phylum Bdellovibrionota; class Bdellovibrionia; order Bdellovibrionales; family UBA1609; genus UBA6776. Next base: position 10,791 of record CAZWVK010000081.1, read on the forward strand.
AAATTTTCTTCGGCCTGCTTGAGAACTTTCTCTGCAGCATGGGAGCTCCATTCCGGGTGAGCCGCAAAACCATATAATCCAAAGTGATTGCGCCTTGAGGAGAGACCTGAGGATTCATTTTTTTGGTTACCAACCAGTTGGCCATTTAAAAATGAATAATTGCGGGTTTTGTTTCTATGAAGTCGAAATTCGATATCACCTTCAAGGGTAGGAATGGGACCAAACTGATCAGATAAATGAGCCATAGACTAGGACCTCCGATGTGAAGTCTAAGGCTTACTTTCTTAAACGCACGCTCCTAAGTCAATGTCTAGATCCCCCAAGTGGGGACTCCATTAAAATTATAAGTTGGATAGTATATTGGTGAGACGCTTGCACCAAAGATACTCGATTGGGGGAAAAGAGGATAAGACGTAAAAGAAGGATAAATGGGCGGAAGAACAGCTGGCGGTGGACCAAGAGGTGCGGGCTGATAAACATAAACAGGCTTTAGTCCAGGCGGAGTGAACGAATAGGAATAAGGTACGTATTGAGGGGGAGCCGGATAAATATACGGGGTCATTGGCGGTGCTGGAGGTGGCGGTGTGTTTTTGGAGTCGCGATAATCGCGGTAAGCTTTGTAGGCAAAAAAACCAACGGCGGCTCCCACTGCAGCTCCTGCTCCAACGGCTAAGACACTCCCCCAGTTGATCGAGCTACGAGCCGAGGCGACTTCCACTTTCTCAACACCTTCAATTCTTTCAATGGGAATTGAAGCGGGCGTCAAATTCGACTGCGGACGACAATCATTTTCAGAAGTCACAAGATCAGCGCCCATGACCTGAAACGAAAGTGTTAGACTCAAAATGAGACTTAAAATGCGCATATTCCCTATGACCCTCCCCTTCATCATTTCGACATGAGCAAAGAAAAGCTTTAATCGGTAGTCCTTTTTAGTGACTCTTTTTCCTCCTTCAGGGTAAAAGGTCTTCAACGAAGGAGAGATTGAAGGATGAAATCACTTCCCCACTTGTTTAAAAAGAATCGTGACTGGGTTGAACATGTACGAAAGAATGATCCCAAATTTTTCGAAAGACTCTCCAAACAGCAAGCGCCGAAGTACTTATGGATTGGATGCTCAGACAGCCGAGTTCCCGCCAATCAG
>CAZWVK010000082.1:0-11851 GCA_964636785.1 uncultured Pseudobdellovibrionaceae bacterium
ATAAAAAAGCCAAAGGTCCCAATAAAAAGCCCAAGCAGACCCGAAATTAAAATTGCAATTTCCAACTCCATTCTTATTTTCTCCTCGAAAAAGCAGTGATGCTTCGGTCAGTGATTAACCAATCCACCGGGATATCCCATGGATCTTTCGGCAAAAGCCCCGAAAAAAGCTGTATATGAAAACCGATTCCAACTTTCAAAACCCCGGTTAATGAGGTTAAAAAACGATCATAAAAACCTTTGCCGGAGCCTAGGCGAAAGCCCTCCTGGTCAAAAGCCAGTGCCGGCACAAAGACAAGAGCCGCCTCCGCCCCCTCCACTGGATTGGAGTGATCAAGATGGGGCTCGAGAATCCCGTAACTATTCAGCTCAAAATTATTTTCATTGTTTGAAGTTTCATGAAACTCAAGGTCGAGATTTGAGAAATTGATCCGCGGAAAAGCATAACGATAACCTTTCAGCCATGGCACCTGAGCTTCTGATTTGTAAGCCCGATAGCTTAAAAGCAAAGTCCCGCTCTGCAGTTCGCTGGAAACGAAGTGCTGAATATTCCGGCTCAGATTCTTAGACGCAACAGAGTAGGACTCAGTATCCGCTTTGAACTGGCTCCGACGGTCACGATAGATTTTTCGAATATGGGCTTTTTCCAAAGCCTTTTGCCTTTCCTCTAAAATTTAACTGCGGATCAATTGTCCAATGTCAGTTGTTTGAGAGGAGAACCACTGAGTTCTGAAAGCGCACTTTTTGCTTTGGCTTCAATCTGATCCAGACGCTGATGAGCCCCCCGCTTTAAGAAGACTAAGTCTTCTGCCAAGTGAAGGGCGGCTAGAACTATTGCATTCTGAAATGAAATATTGGAATGAACCGATAAGGCTTCTTTGACTCGGTCATCGACAAGCTGAACCAGCTCTTTAACAGTTGATTCTCCATGGGATGAGCGAAGCCTAAGAGGAAGACCAGCGACAACGACATCATAGGTTTTTAAAGAACTCTGTTCGTTTTTCATGGTCTACCCTTAATTAAAACAGTCAAAAAGTGAGCAGAGCTCCATAGGACTCTCCTCTACCCTCAAAGGTTAGGACAATTGAAGCTTAAGGTCAAAGAAGACTCACTCTCTGCGCGGCAATAAATTGTAAGGATCGGTCCCTTTGAGCAGCTGGTAGACATGATTAGATAGAAGCCCAACGATTCGCCGGTACTCACCAAGGACGTCAAGATGGATAGATGAGGTGTTGATGGACTCAGGTCGCCCCTTAACCAGCCTACGAATATGATTTTCCCGCATCTTTTCTTCGAGTCTGCGAATATTTCTTTTATGAAAGACCACGCGCGCAGCCAGATCCTGGTCCTGTCGTTGAAAGCAGACCAAAGACATCTCCGCCACCTGGCGCACTGCGCCCAACATCTCCTCAAGGTCTCGCCAGCCTTCCGGTGAAAACTCGAGCTTCAGCTTGTGCTTTTTGGCGGCCAGCTCCAGAAGCTGATTTTCAACCACATCCGCAGCCGACTCCAAATCCGCAACCAGGTTCAGCTGATTCATCATTTGTTTGTGAAAGGAGGGCGGCGCATGCTCCATATGCTGAGCCAAATACAAACTCAATTCTCGGGCTAAAAGATCCACACGGTCATCCGCTTTGCGCATGCTCGCAAAAAACTCAAGATCATCTCTTTTGAACAAATCCAAAGAGTCAGCAATCATTCTGGTCGCAATATCTCCCATGCGAAGAATTTCACGCTCTGCTCGTGCAATCACAACAGATGGAGACTCCCAGTTTTCTTTAGAAAGGTATTTCGTGCTAAATGCCTTTTCCTCATCCGTCGGTGGCAGGAGCTTTTGCATCAACCTAGCTCCATAATGTATTCCCGGAAAAAATACGATGGCTGCGATGATGTTATAAAGGGTGTTGATATTGGCAACGTCGCGAGCCAATGTCCCCGATGAAATCAGGTCCACAAACCAATAGGAAAATGGAAAAAACAAAATCACACTGACCACTTTGTAAAAGCAATGGGCCCAAGCCACCTGCTTACCCACCGAATTTCCGCCCGTCGATGCGATCAGTGCGGTTGCCGTTGTCCCGATATTCGCTCCAAAGATCCAAAAAATCGTATGATAAATATCGATGGAGCCTTGAGTGACTAGAGTCATCGCAATTCCAATTGTCACCGCACTGCTATGAACAATCGCTGTAAAAATAGCTGTTAAGACAATCGTATAAAATGGGTTGTCCATCAATGACGATAGGATCGATGAAAACAAATCATAGCTTTGAAGGACACTTGTGCCCATTCGGATCATCTCAAGTCCCCAAAAAATCAGGCCGAATCCAGCAAACGCAAGCATTGTGGTTTTGAGAGTCGAATTCTTAGATAGAAAATGAATCAAAAAACCAATGATAAAAATCGGCAATCCATACTTAGCAATATCGAATGACAAGACTTGAACTGTGATGGTTGAGCCGATGGCTGTTCCCAATATCACACCCATCACCTGCACCAATGAAATCACACCAGCCGACCCGAGGCCGACAAGCATAGAGGTCACTGCACCCGAACTTTGTAAAATCATAGTCAATGCGATTCCAAGAAGAACTCCAAGGATGGGTCTTCTGGAAAGAACGGAAATCAAATTACGAATACGGTTCGCAGCCAAGCGCTGCAAAGAGTCCGAGGTGAGGGTCAGGCCAAACATAAAAAAGGCCACACCGCCCAAAGTGATAACTAATGATGAATGTGATTGGTCTAACAAAGAGGGCTCCCTTAAGTCTTATAGCTTAAGGGAGTTTTCCTAGGAATCAACTAGTAAAGCGAAGTGTCCCCACCTTCGGGCTTGCTGATAAGAATCCGACCGCGCCACTGCGACAGAGCTTTTTCAGCATAACGGAACGCATTTCTCAGTTCTTCAAGAGTGGACGTTTCCGAGTTTAAAATTTCCATAACTCGAATTTTTGATGCAACAAAATAGTTTGGCATCACCTTTTCGATATAGTCGGCCAAAAGCTGATCTTGTTCCTCTTTCGCATTTGTCACTTCGCCATACTCTAGGCGATTATACTCAGCCGTTTTCTGGTTGAGCTTTTCACGCAAACCACCAGCACCCTCTAGACTTTGCGCAAGCTTTTGAGTCTCGCCTCCAAGCGCTCCACTCAAAGCCTCTTCCAAAAGCAGAGCATCGCCCTGTTTTAAAAGCTCCTGGTAATCTTGAGAGGCTTTCTCGGCGTCCTGATAGGTTTTTAAAAGCTCTTTTGGAAGCTGATCAAAAGCCTCTGCCATAGAACGACCACCTCGTAAGATTTCAACCAAAAAGGCTTCCTGAACATCTCTTACTTTAAGATCGTAGGTCTCAAGCTCATTATATAGAGCAACCCTCTTTTCCTCATAAGCTCTAAGAGCTTCGGAGTTTGCACCATTTAAAGCCTGATCCAGTCGAGTTTCTGCGTGCGAAACTTCTCGCTTTAACTCTTCCATTTCTTTTTTCAACTTATCGCGCTGATGCTCTAGGTCTTTCATATGCACATGATTTTCCAAACGAGCATGGATGTTGTTCTCAGCAAAACTTTTAAGCTCTCCCTCTGGAACCCATCTTTTTGTGCGGATCTCCTGAATGCGATCCAAGGCCTCTTGCATTTTTGCGACATCACTCGGATCAAGAACAGTTCCCTGGTCGTCCTCAATAGAGCCAAGAGCCATGATCTTTTGAGCTTTTTCCTCATCGGAGATCTTTTCTTTGCGAATGGCAGTAACCATTTTGATTCGCTGAGTGAGTTGTCCGCCGATCATGTTCAGCTTCTGAAAATCTTCAGTGGCTCCAATATCAAAATGGACAAACTCTTTGAGGTACTCTCGAAATGCCAAGTTGTTTCCATAGGCCTTTAAAAGACCAAGAATGGATTCTCTTTGATCCGCAAGTGGATCATTGTTCTTCTTTGCTTCCTCAAGACGCTGTTTTGGGGTGATCTCGGTGAGCTCAATTCCTTTATTATTAAGAACTTTTGCAATGAACTCTTTAATCACCTGGTAAGTCTCAAAAACACCTTTATCCGTGTAATCCAGAAAGTAGCCAGGCTTGAACTGCTCGACGCTTTCATTCTTTCCTTCAGCTAGGGATGCAATTCGATTCTCTAAGTAAGTTTTAAACTCTGGGACCCACTGATAGGCCATGAGCACCAAGGTGGAGTCGTAATTATTCACCGGAGTTAAGTATGTGTACTCATTAACATGACCCTTTAAGACTTCCTCGCGAAAGAGCTTTCGCAATTCCTCATCCGTTTTCGAATCCATATTCGAATTTGGATTTTTCAACGCAAGGTATTCACGAAGGGCATTAAGGGCCTCTGCGTGATCTTTCTTTGGCATATAATGATCAAAGATCATATGTCCGACAGCTTCCACATCTCCACGGAAATGAACCCGAGAAGAAAAGGTCCAAAGTGTCGTGTCTGGAAGAGCGCGAACATACTCTTCGATTTGATCTTCTTTTAAAATGTAAAGTCCATCGTGCTCACCCATGATATAAAGAGCAGGAAGCGAAATATCGGTGCCCTTTTCCCATGAGTTGAACATAGAGAGCTGAGTGCACATCAGGCCTGAAAGAGCCGAGATCTTATCTTCAGCCATAAGGTTTGCAAAGAGTTTGCAATCTTCTGGGTTGATTCGCGCCATGATCTCATCTTCTTTTTGCATGAGATCCTTCATGCGCGCTGCTGTTGTTTTATCTTCAAATGTTCCACCCGGTTTGTCATCTGGAACAAAAGAAAGGGGAATCATACCCACATAGGCTTTGTGAAGACCGAGTTTTTCGTACTTTCTCCCCGTTCTACGAAGTGCCATATCAGCAACAATTCCACCCTTGCTATGCCCGATCAGAAACGTCGGAACATCGGGGTGAACAAACTTGTTTCTAAATGCCACACGGAATTCAAAATACTCTTCATCATTTTCAAACCACTCACGCACACCTTCACCATGCCATGGCTGATCCATTCCAAAGGTGAAAACGTTGTATTTAGCCATATAATTCATCAAGGTGTCTGCCGTGTGTCCGCCTGTGGTTTTTGTTCCACCACCATGTCCCCAATCTAATGCCGCTGTTGCATCAGGGCCAATCAACCAAAGGGGCTCACCATTGAGTGCACGGTGAAGATTTTCGTAAAGAGCTTGAGCGTTTACAGTCACATTGGTGGAAAGAAGTTTTCCCTTAAATTCCATTTCCACTCTTAGGATTAAGAAGTCGCCATTTTTCTGCTCAACTTTCACAACACCTGGCGCAGACGCTTTTCGCAATTGATGCCCAACAAAGCTGACACCGGGAGGAAGAAGTTTTTGCAGCGCCTCTGGGCCGATCTCACCCTGCCATGTTTTAGACAGACGCTTTTCTGTTTCGGGATTCAAAAATTCTGGATGCTTAAGCTTAGACTCGCCTCTTCGTTCCTCAGCTTTGTTCACATAAGACATGTAATCGCCCGGAACGGACAATAGGTCCGTGCATGTTTGTGCAAAAGTCGAACTTGAAGCTGAGATTAGAAATGTTAAGAAAAATACAAATAGAGTTTTCTGTGTATTTCGGTTTTTCAAAATGAGACTAGACAATCACCACACCCCTTTAAGACGAAATAGGGGACCATTTTTCGCCAATATGACGAAGGGTGTCTATGGAAAGCTTTTCAATTCCCGTGTCTTTTCTTCACGGTCGTGACCTTGACAGCTTTAAAAGCGCACCCAGTTTTAAGATGTAACGGATGCGCATCCTTTCATTTAACTATTTTTAATAGGCTGAATAAGAGGAGGTTAGAAAATGAGAGACTTATCTATATATCGCTCACGTCCCGGCTCTCTATGGGACTTTATGAATGAATTTGAAAGAGCATTTGATTCCGCATGGAGCGGTCGCGAAATGGAGCCAGGCTCTAAGCAAACGCCAATGTTTAATCCGCCGGTAGATATTGATGAAGGTGAAAACCATTACCTAATCAGTGTGGATCTACCTGGAGTGAAGGAGAATGACATAAAGGTGGATGTTCACCTAGGCCAGCTGACTATTTCAGGTGAGCGTAGTTATGAAAACAAAAAGGAAAACGGCCAAAGCAAATTCTTTGAAAGATCTTTTGGTCGATTCACCCGTAGCTTCACTCTTCCGAGCGAGGTCGATGGCGAAAACATCGAAGCTCGATTTGAGAACGGGGTATTAGAAGTTTACGTACCTAAAACCGCAAAAGCACAACCTAAGAGCATAAAAGTTGAAAGCGGTAAAGGTGGGCTCTTCTCCCGGCTCCTTGGGGAGAAGAAAGAAGTGAGTTCTTCAGGCGAGCACTGACCAGTGTTTGAGGACTTGCTACCCACCGTGAGACAAGGGCTATTTCTCTGAAGTAGCCCTTTCTCTTGATTCTTATTTGCACTCGGCGTTGATGATGATCAGATTATGAAGTTTGCTTTCAATTTCGACACAGCTGCTCCCTGGCTTTTGAGCACAGTCGTCTTGAATCACGATTTGATTTTTATAATCTTCACGAACGACCCGATTGTTTTCACACCATGAATGGTATTGGAACGGGGTTAGAAGATCTGGATCTTTAAAGAAATCGTCCACTCCGGAAGCCATGGCCGATGACAGTAAAAACGTTAGACAAACTGTTTTCATGAACCCTCACTTTAAAAGTGTGGCGGGTTTAGCACGTCCCTTAAGTTTAAATCAAGAAGATGGTTTATGATGCGGGTAAAAAATGCCTTTTTACTGCTTCATGGCTAAAGGCAGCGAGTTCTTTCGGATGTTGAAAGAGTTTGGGATCAATGGTCTCCAAAAATTTTACGTTCACATCAATGCAGCTCAATTGGCAAAGCGCCCAGAGGTGCGGGAGGAAGTCCATATCCCCATACCAACAGACAAAGTCACGATTGCCTTTGGAAAAGGATGTGTTGTTGATTTTGAGGTAGTTTAAACAAAAGGGCTGAACGAGAGCACCACTGTCGATGGCCGCTTGATAAAGAGGGCTTCGAAAGCGAAGAACATCTTCCCCATTGGTGCTGGTGGCCTCGGGAAAAACAGTCACACTTAGTCCTTGATCGAGGGCTGTTTTAATTTCTTCAACTTCTTTGCTTAAGTTCTGTCGGCTCCTCCGTTCGACAAATAAACACCCCGCCCATTCGCAAAGCATTCCTAAAAAGGGGGTTTCACGAATTTCCTGAGAGGTCACATAACTCGAAGAGTAGATCGAAGATAAAACCAAAATATCCAAATAAGAGAGATGATTGCCCACCATAAGCCTAGCACCATCTTTATGATCTTTAAAACTCTCGGCATGAACTTTCACATTAAGAATCCAAAGTCCCATCCGACAGAACACAGTCTGAACACGGGTACGCCTGTTTTGAAGACGAAAGTGATCTCTTATAAAGAGTCTCAAAACAGCACTGACCAGTAAGAATAAAAAGATCAGTGTAAAAATCGTTGCAAATTTAAAAACTGATTTCATTTCTCTCCTAAAAAAATCGCTGTTTGAATCTGGAATTTAAATTCTTAAGGTCGAGAATCGTAAAAACGTCGATACATGAAAATTCACGATCAATCGCCGGATGGCCATAAACTTTTGCACCAGCTGCAAGATAAGACCTCAAAAGCGGTGGCACAAGCTCTCGCGTTTCTGTTGAGTTGAGAGAGAACCCTGATTCCATGGCAAACTGATAATAACTGTATCTTTTGGTGGGGCGAATTTCAAAATCATCACTCCACTGTCCTTTTTCAAAAAAAGACTTCATTAAAGCTTCAGCTCTTCTTTGATCGGTTAAGCGCACACTTGAACAGCCAAATAAAAACCGCACATCTGCAAACTCAATATATCTGGAAAGCCCCTTCCAAAGAAAATCAATGGTCACTCCATTTCGATAATCCGGATGAACACATGCTCTTCCAAGCTCTAACTTCGCAAATCCCCACCTTAGAAAGTCATTCAATTCAAATTCATTCAGTGAGTAAAACCGGTTGGTAAATCGGCTGCAAAGTAGGCGGTAAGTTCCAACAGCTTTTTGCGCACTCTTAGACCAAATGATCAAATGATCCGCTTCAAAATCGTATTTATCAATGTCCACATGAAAGGGAAGTGTACGACCCTGCCATTCTTCCACAAAAATTTCGTGACGAAGCTCTAAGACTTCTAAAAGCTCACTAGGGGTTCGAGCTGTCTTTACAATAAAGTCTTCCGATTCAAAATAGATGGAGAGATTGGGTTGAAAGCTTCTTAGACGCTGAAGGAGAGATTTCGTTTTGATCCACCTTAAAGCCGTGCTGCCAGAAGAAATAAGCATACCTGACCCCCTGTTGATAATTCAAAGGCTAGCGCAGTTTTAGGGGAGTGATTGTCAGAATTTGGTCGACGTTTGGTTAATAATGAATTTTCCGAAGCTGCTGCAAACCCCAAGGTGGATGGTCGCCAAGAACTTGTTCCGGATCGCGACCAAGCTCGATCATGCGATACCATTCGCGATGAAGAAATCGGGTCTGATGGGCTTCGACTTCACGATCATGAATATAGTCGGATTGAAGACATTGTGAATAGGGGTCATAGGCACTTTCATGGCAGACTGCAATTTGAGAGGTCGAATAATCAACATTCATCCGTTTCAGCCACTCAGAAACCGTTAAGTAAGATCCCGGCTCAATCGCTGCGTCGATGACATAAAATTCATCATCTGCTTTTATAAGTGGAGCCACATGAAACCACCACTGCACTCTTCCTGTTTCATTATTGACTGTTTCCGCTTCCAAATCTCCAAAAACAAAGATCTTCATAAGACCATTGAATTCAAGCTCCTTTAACTTTCGAATGGCCATTTCTGCCCGAGTAAAACAGCCGTCATCCGGATAGAGCCAAGTGATTCTTCTTTTAAAATTGGGAAAATTCGTCACGCTTAAGAACCGGATATCGCGAATCCATAAAAACGCATTTTCAAAATCAGATACCGTATGCTCATGGAAAGAGTGTTCTTTCATTGCATTTTTGAAGTTTTCCTCGGTTTTAAAGACGGACGCACGGCCTTCAACAGAATTCTTCCATTCTGGACGTATGGAAAACGGTTGCGGTAGGAGATAGCTTTTATAACTCTTTCCGCCTTCGCGCTTTGCGCTCACCATCGCATCCGCAATGCTAAATACTGGATTTAAAACAAAACTAAGAGCACCTAACAGGAAAAAAGTCTGAAGTGTTTTCATGAGTTTGCACTTTATTCAAATCTTTAATTCTTACAAGCAAAACTTCCATTTCTACGGCAAAATCCACAGCGATGAAGAAATTTTATGTTACTTTGGTCTTTTTCACCACTTTGTCCTCTCAGGCCTGGTCTCAGGAAATCTGTCCGAGGTGGTCATCAACTGAAACAGTTGGAGTTTTTCCGGTTAATGATTTCCCCGAGATCAGCGGCATGATTGCTTCTCCGAATATACCTGGGCGCTTCTATCTGGTGAACGACTCCAGTCACGGAGCCTACTTTTACAGTTTCGATTTGTTCTCAGGTGAATACGAAAAAGTTGAAGTTTTAGGATTTAAAGGTTGGGATATTGAAGCCATTTCTTTTGGACCTTGTGGAAATGGGCGCTCTTGTATCTTCATTGCGGATGTGGGTGACAATCGTAAAACTCGAAAAATCATCCGCATCGCTGGTGTGGTTGAAAAAGAGCGCTATGGGAAATCCGTAAAGCCTTTGTTTCATAAAATTCTAAAATATCCGGATCAAGTCGCCAGAGATTCAGAAGCCATTGTGGTTTCAAAGGAAGGGTTTCTTTATTTGTTCTCTAAGGAGTTCGGCTACGTCTCTTCAAATCCAACAGAAGTATTTCGCATCAAAACTTCTCAGCTTTTAAAATCCAGTGAAGATCATCTTGAGAGAGTGGGACAATTCACGTTGAGTGGAATTCTAACTCCACTTCTTACAGTCACTGATGCGGCACTTTCGCCCGATGAAACGCGGCTTTTTTTACTGGGCTACGTCCGGTCTTATGAGGTGAATTTCCAGGAATTGCTTGCTCAGGCTGAGAGCTCCGATACAATGATACTGAATTATAATACGATCCGTACCGGTCTAGGCGTTCAGAATGAAGCCGCCACGTACTCTGCCGATGGATCTGAAATTTACTGGACGTATGAGTCTAAGGACCACGATGCTCCACTTTACAAAAGGATTTGTAGACAATGAAAAACAAGATTCCATGGCTCGCATTCACTTTGCTTCTCCAGGCATGTGCAACCACATCCACAGTGACGGCTCCCGAGTCCACGCAGCTGGGCTATGAGGAAGTTTCACTGGAAGAGGTGGAGCAAAACCTTGGACTTAATGATCAAGATCTCGGATTTTATTCGCGTGCATTCAACTCCTGCTCTCTTCCGAACTCAGCTCGAGGCGATGACAAATGCGGTGACCGTCATTTCTCAGTGATTCATTTTCGAATTCTCTGCCGCGACACCACTGGCACCACTGAAAACACGGTCACCTCCCTGGATTTGCGCGCACTCACTAAGAATTTGGAATGGATCGTTGGACCTCACCGCGGCCGCATTCAACCTGACGCCGATGGATACGGAAAAGTCCGAGTCATTTCCACAAAGCCTATTGGCAAAAATCGCTTTGTTTTGAAATCAGGGAAAGCCGCACTCGGATTAACAAGCGAAGATGTTTCTAGAATTGTAGTGCCAGACGACTGGTGTTCTTAAGATTCGCGTTTCAATCTGCGACATATATTCTTTTTAAAATTAACGCCTAGACTTTAGGCTGTTATAGGACTTCGACAGTTTAAACTCAATTTGAGACCTTATAGCTGATCTCAGTTGGCATCCATTTCGCTTCTTACTTCATCTTACTAGACAAAACTGAAGTTTTTGGACGTTAAGGAGTAAGCAAATGTACAATCAATATGAAGACCCAAACCTAAGTCTGATTCGCACGCGTAAACCTTCTGAGAAGAGAACCCTTGTGACCATGCTTGCGATTGGGATCCTTCTGCTATCGGGACTCATTCAAGTTATCAATTGGGACAAGTATTCATTGAAGGTGATTCCCCTTCAAGCATCAGTTCTATTTGGTTCAATGACCGCCGAATCTTATGCCGAGTTTGCAAAGATCTGTCTGGAAAGACAGAAAACAGAATGCGCACTGAATTCTCTTAAAAATCAAGTTCGTCTTTCACCGGACAACCAAGAGGCTCTGCTTCAGTTGGGACTCTTGCAAGTGAAGATGGAGCATTTAGAGTCGGCCACTCAAACACTAAATGCTTATCTTGAAGCCGGAGGCACTGCGATTGAGGCTAAATTTCATCTCGCCAGAGCCTACGGAAAACTAGACAATACCAAAGAGGCTTTAAAGATTTACAAAGAACTTCTTGGTCAAAAATCGAACGTATTTCAGGTGAGTGTGACCCGTGAATACATTCAAACACTTATGCGTGCAAAAAAATGGAGCCTGGCTAAATCCACAATTGAACGAGCAAGATTGAAATCGGCCTCTCACAACGCCTTTATGAATGCAGAGTATAAGTACATTATCTCTAAAACCGGTAGAAGAAACCTCGCTAGTCACTGATTTCACTAGCCTTCATTTTTAGAATTCATTAGGGTGTCAGAGTGATTAAGAATCTCTCTGACACTTTGTTTTCAAATACCTTCACTTCAGAGTTACCGGGGGATGAGTCCTATGACGTCAGTCAGAGATTTACTCCCAATGTCTGCTATAGCCTGGTGCATCCGACTCCAGCTCCTCAGCCGAAATGGATTGGGTTTTCGACAGAACTTGCAAACACTCTTGGAGTTCAGGCTCCGCCGAGTGAAGAGGATTTAAAAATTCTATCTGGAATCAAGACCCCAGATGGTTCT
>CAZWVK010000083.1:0-11490 GCA_964636785.1 uncultured Pseudobdellovibrionaceae bacterium
TACCAACTACCAACTACCAACTACCAACTACCAACTACCAACTACCAACTACCAAAAGCATGTAGAAGAAATTATTCCACTTCAAGCTGAACTTAAAACAAAATTTGTCAGCCAACCTGAGACAATCAAAATTACTACTAATTAACAATTAGTCATTAATCATTTGAAAGCACCGGATGCAAATCCCAAAACTTTAGAAAAATTATTGTGTGGGTGCCTAATAAACGGCAAAGATTTTTCGTTCTTAAAGAAGATCCCAAAATGCTGAGTAACAGTTCCCTTTTCCTGTCACATCATACCAAAGAAATACAAAAGTCCTTTTCTCGATGCGATGAGACGGAGAAAGGGAACTGTTACCTAAAGCTCACTTCACAAGTTTTAAAGGCTCTTCTTTTTTCTTTGGAAGAGGAGCTGCGATCTCGCCGCTGTCATCTTTGGAATCTTTGGAATCTTTTAGAATTGGGGCGTATTTGGTTTGAATCAGCTCTTTTGATTCATCCAAAAGTTCATTGAGACTTCCCGACTTTTCAAGCTGCTCAATACTGGTTTCTTCATGCACACCGTACTTTCGGTGTATGGCTTCTCCTAAGTTTGGAAAGCGGTAAAGAAGTTCTTTTTTCAATGATCGATGATCCGCAGCCATCTGATTTCGCTCTTTGGTTTTAAGAACCAAATCATCCATAAGTGCTCGCACCTTTTCAGGGGATTTTTCTTTCTTCTTAAGTTCAACGATTCCAGTAAGCTGACTGTCCAAATCCTTGATTTTGGCTTCAAGGCCCAAAAGCTTAAGTGATTTTTCTCTGTACTCACGCTGATCTTTTGAAGTCAATGCGGCTTCACCGGATGCAGCTTTATCTTCTGCTGCATAAACGAATCCGGAAACGAAAAATATAAAAACCCATTTAAGAATCGGCATGCTGATCCCACCTGATTTGAAGCGGCATTGATTTAAGCCTTTGTATAATAATATGGGCTTTCACGGCTGAAATCGCCTTGAGCTCCAAACATCCTTTATCGATTTTATTTTTGAGATCCTCGATATCCCAACCCAACCTTTTTTCGGTGAGTGATTCAAACACTTCTCGACGAAGGTCTGCGGTGTCGATCCCAGCGATGCGCACATCATAGCTCAATCCATCGACACTTCCATGTTGGTCTATCGCGGTAGCAAGTTCTGAAAGATCAGTGGCCGCGAAATTATCTGCAACAGGCTCTGGAACTTCGAGTGGAGCATCTTGAGGGAATGAGCCCGCTTGATCTTCAGAAATTGCAGGCTCTTCAAATGAAGAGAAGTCTTCTAATGGTTCGGATTCAAATTGAGGCTCCTGAGGGGTTTCCGCAACTGGACTCTCCTCAGCTGGATTTTCCTCAAATTCACTGAGCCCAAAATTTCCCTGTTCAAATGCATTATCTTCCATAGGACTTTCGGCGAGAGGCTCTTCCTGATAAAACTCTTCTTGAGAAGAACTTTCATCCAAAGGTTGATCCATCGGTGATTCAAAATTCGGCTCTACGCTTTGACCTGGCTCTTGATCTGAATTCGCTTTTACAGAGCCATCCATTTCAATAAAGAGCGAAGCTTCGCATCCTGGACAGTCAATCAGTCCAAAATCATCGGCAAGCTCGGTTTGACAAAAAGGGCAGGACGGCATCCTACAATTTTAGCTTCTTTTTCTTCTTTTTCTCAAGGCGTCTGCGCTCTTCGCGATTCATTCGCGACTCATCTGGTCCTGGACCTGAATTGTTATAGAACATTTGCTGTTGCTGCGGCGGCTGTGGCTGCGCAAAAGGCATAAAGTTCTGTGGCTGATCTTCATCCGCACCCTGATAGGAAAGTTCGCGCTCATTGAGCTCTTGCTCGCGGCTTTCTTCCACAAGTTCACGTGCGCGGTCCTGATTGACCAGCTGAATTCTAAAAAGCTTTTCAATGGCGTCTGATTTGATCAGTAAATTCGTTCTTTCAAACGCACTGAATGCTTCTTTTTTATATTCAATGACTGGATCTTTTTGAGCATAGGCTCTTAAGTTGATCCCTTCTTTCAAACGATCCACGTTCTCAAGATGCTCTTTCCATTTCTGATCAATGGTTTGAAGAACAATCATTCTTACAATCTGATCGTAAAATTCCCCTAAATGAAGTTTCTGACGATCATAAGCCATCTTCACTCCACCACTAATCATCTCGGTGATGGCTTCACTGGACTTATTGGTCATGTCTTTCTCATTGAAGCGAATCGCAAACTGCCTTGCACACTCGTTGATAAGACCTTCCAAATTCCAGTGCTCGCGCTTGCCGCCTTCAGGAATATAAGTGTCCAGAATTCCTGAAGTGACATCACCAAGCATATCCAAGACAAATCGCTCGATATCCTCCCCTTTGAGAATCTGCTTTCTCATCGCATAGATGGCATTACGCTGTTGGTTCATGACGTCATCAAAATCAAGAAGATGTTTTCGGATATCGAAGTGATGTCCTTCCACTTTCTTTTGTGCACCTTCAATCGCGCGAGAAACCATTCCAGCAGTGATCGGCTCATCTTCAGGAACACGAAGTGTATTCATGATCTTTTGGATGCGCTCACCGTTAAAAATTCTCATCAGGTTGTCTTCAAGTGAAAGGTAAAAGCGCGATGCCCCAGGATCCCCTTGTCGACCCGATCGACCACGAAGCTGGTTATCAATACGGCGTGATTCATGGCGTTCTGTTCCGACAATATACAATCCACCAGCTTCAAGAACCTCTTTCTTCTCTTTATTGCAAAGCTCCCTATACTTCTCTGTGAGAGCCTGAATTTCTTCTTCACTCGCGTCTTTACCCGCTTCGGCTCTGGCCAGAAATTCCGGGTTCCCACCAAGAAGAATATCCGTTCCACGACCGGCCATATTGGTTGCGATTGTGACTGCGCCTTTGCGACCAGCTTGCGCCACGATTTCTGCTTCTTTTTCGTGGTGTTTGGCGTTGAGGACGTGGTGAGGAATGCCTCCGGCCTTTAAAGCAGTACTAAGAGTTTCCGACTTTTCAATACTTACTGTTCCCACAAGAATGGGCTGCCCTTTTTTCTGACGCTCACGAATATCTTCCACCATAGCGTTGAATTTCGCGCGCTCCGTTTTATAAACCACATCCTCCATGTCCATTCTGCGAATGGGTTTATTGGTCGGAATAACCATAACATCCAAGTTATAAATCTTTTTGAATTCGACAGCTTCTGTTTCGGCCGTCCCCGTCATCCCTGAAATTTTATTATACATTCGGAAGTAGTTTTGAAAGGTGATGGATGCGAGAGTTTGGTTTTCGCTCTTAACTTTAACGCCCTCTTTGGCTTCCACAGCTTGATGAAGTCCATCGCTCCAGCGACGTCCTTGCATCAATCGTCCGGTGAATTCATCCACAATCATGACTTCGCCATCTTTAATCATATAATCCACATCGCGCTGATAAAGATGATGGGCCTTTAGGGCCTGATAAATATAGTGCATGTAATCGATATTGGCTGGGTCATAAAGATTGCCCACCCCTAAAAGCTCTTCGGCTTTGGCATTCCCCTCTTCGGTGAGCGACACCGTTTTGGTTTTTTCTTCCATCGTGAAATGCACATCTAATTTGAGATGAGGAATGATCTTATTGATCTGGTGATAGCGATCGGAAAAGTCATCTTTAGGACCAGAGATAATTAGTGGGGTTCTTGCTTCATCAATCAAGATCGAGTCGCACTCATCCACGATCGCAAAGTGAAGTTCCCTTTGAACATAGTCTTCCAGGTCAAACTTCATATTGTCGCGCAGATAATCAAATCCAAATTCGTTATTGGTCCCGTAAGTGATATCCGCGCCGTAAGCTTCTTTACGTTGACGATCCGTCAAATTATGAACAATGGTCCCTGTAGTTAGACCCATGAAACTATAGAGCTGACCCATCCACTCACTGTCTCGAGAAGCGAGATAGTCGTTCACGGTCACAACGTGAACGCCCCGGCCTTCAAGGGCATTGAGATAAACCGCAAGGGTTGCCACAAGAGTTTTACCCTCACCCGTTTTCATCTCGGCAATTGTACCTTTATGAAGAGCATATCCACCGATCAGCTGCACATCATAGTGACGCATCCCTAAAACTCGAACGGACGCTTCCCTAAGCGCAGCAAAAGCTTCCGGCAAAAGGCCATCTAACGTTTCGCCTTTGGCGAGGCGCTCTTTAAATTCCGCAGTCTTAGCCTTGAGCTGGTCGTTATTTAACGCCTGCATGCTAGGTTCAAGGGAGTTGATCTGATCGATCAGAGGCTGAAGCCTCTTCATGTCACGATCATGTTTGGATCCGAATATTTTAGTTAAAGCACGGGTAATCATCATAAGATCTCCACCATAATCTCTCGCTAAGAAGGTGTCTAGGCTCGATATGCGGAGAACTAGCCTTGGCGAAAGGCCTCAAAAAGAACAACAGCAACGCTGGTGGCCAAATTCAAACTCCGAATAGGGCCAACCATGGGAATGGTTAGACATTGGTTTGGAAACTCCTTCAATAAGCTCTCATCCAGCCCTTTTGTCTCCTTGCCAAACACCAGCCAATCACCAGCTTGAAACTGAACCTCAGAGAAGTTTTTATTCGACTTGGTGGTGAATAAAAACACCCGGCTTGGATCTTTAACCCTTTGCCACCAGTCCGAATAACTCGCGTGATGGGTAAAAGTGAGATGAGGCCAATAATCAAGGCCCGCTCGCTTCAATCGACGATCCGAGATATCAAATCCAAGCTTTCCCACCACGTGGAGTTGAGCATTGAATCCGACACAGCTGCGACCAATATTTCCTGTATTGGATGGGATCTCGGGCTCGATAAGAACAACATTTAATGATTGAGGCATCTGAGGGGTGATCTTTAAGAGCTCAGCAAAAAAAGTCAAACTCGGCGGCCAATCTCAGAGCCTTCCGTTGACTATTTTCAAAGGTCTGGTACGTCTTGAAACAACAGATGAAAAAAATCGAGGCCATTGTAAAGCCCTTCAAACTGGATGATGTCATCGACGCCCTCAATGAGGTCGGAGTGGAAGGGGTTTCCGTCTCAGAAATTCGTGGCTTCGGTCGTCAAAAAGGGCGCTCTGAAATTTACAAAGGCGCCGAATATGTGGTCGACTTTCTTCCCAAAATGAAAATTGAAGTTGTTGTGAGCGATGACCTCGAGGAACCAGCTGTGGAAGCCATTCGGGCTGCTGCGCACACGGGCCGCATCGGTGATGGCAAAATTTTTGTTTTTAATGTGGAGAAAGCTGTGCGGATTCGCACTGGGGAGATGGATGAGTCTGCCCTTTAAAAACCGATGAAGGAGAATGAATGAAGCCGACCGATGTGATCAACTACGCAAAAGAAAATGGTGCCTTGATGGTGGATCTGCGATTCACCGATATGCCTGGAACCTGGCAGCACGTGACGTTTCCCATTGCTCAAATGACTGAGAAGTTTTTTGAAGAGGGCGCAAACTTCGATGGCAGCTCGATTCGTGGATGGCGCTCCATCAATGAGTCCGATATGACCATGCTTCCTGACCCAACAACAGCGCGAATGGATCCATTCACTGAAGTCCCGACTCTGGTTATGATCTGTGACATTGTTCACCCGGACACTCATGAGCCCTACGAAAGAGATCCGAGACAGATCGCAAAACGTGCCACGGCTTATTTGAAATCATCAGGAATTGCAGATGTGGCCTACTTCGGCCCCGAAGCGGAGTTTTTTATTTTTGATGATATCCGCTATGATCAAAATTCTTACAGTGGCTATTACCAAATTGATTCTGATGAAGCGACATGGAACTCTGGACGAGATGAGGGCGGAAGAAATCTTGGTTATAAACCTCGTTTGAAAGAGGGCTATTTTCCAGTGATGCCAACCGATTCGCTCCATGATTTACGCACAGAGATCTGCCTTGAGTTGGACAAAATTGGAATAGAAGTTGAACGTCAGCATCACGAAGTCGCATCTGCAGGACAAGGTGAAATCAACTATAAGTTCGCAGAAATGGTGGAGTCCGCCGATCAAATGATGTGGTTCAAATACATCGTGAAGAACGTGGCTCGTCGCCATGGAAAAACCGCAACCTTTATGCCTAAACCAATCTATGGCGATAATGGATCTGGGATGCATGTGCACATGTCGCTTTGGAAAAATGGCGAACCTCTTTTTGCCGGCGATAAATACGCTGGATTATCAGAGATGGCCCTAAATTATGTGGGTGGAATTTTAAACAATGCATCTTCCCTTTGCGCGATCACAAACCCAACTCTTAATTCTTATAAGCGCTTGGTTCCTGGCTTTGAAGCACCTGTAAAACTCGCTTACAGCTATCGCAATCGCTCAGCCGCGATGAGAATTCCAAACTCTGGCCCAAGTCCAAAAGCGAAAAGAATTGAATTCAGAACTCCAGATCCGTCTGCAAATCCTTATACTGCTTTTGCAGCCCTTTTGATGGCTGGGGTCGACGGTGTTCTCAGCAAGACCTCACCCGGAGATCCTCTGGATAAAGACATTTACGGCCTTCCACCAGAAGAGGCTGCGGCTGTTCCTTCTGTTCCAAGAACGTTGGATGAAGCTCTTGATCATTTCAAAAGAAATCATGAGTTCTTGCTTCGTGGCGAAGTTTTTAGTCAAGATGTCACACATGGGTGGTACAATTATAAATTCGAAAAGGAAATCATCCCAGCTCAGCAACGACCGACTCCTTTTGAATTTTTCATGTACTATGATATCTAGAACGGAAGGTGGCTAAATGACAGACGAGGTAATTACATTTTTGGGTTATGAGTGGGTGCAGCTTGAGGATGGCTTGCTCACTATTGGAATCAACGATCAAGGTTTGGAAGAATTCACTGAGATCAATTCTGTCGCGCTCCCTTCTGAGAACGAGGATGTTCATCCAGATGAAGTGTGTGGAGAGCTGGAAACGGATCAGGGTCCAATGAATCTTTACTCACCCGTTGAAGGTGTGGTTGTTGAGATCAACGAAGCTGTGAGAGAAAATCCATCACTCATCATTGAAGATCCATTCGGTGACGGATGGCTCTTTAAGGTCGAGCCAAACAATGCTTCAGATCTGGATGAATTGTCCAACGCATCTACAAACGACAATGAGTAAAAAAAAACGCGAACTCTGATTCAGAAGTTCGCGTTTTTTATTTCCCTCTCGCTTAGAAGAAGTACTTTACAGCACCGTTTAATGAGAGTGTATCAGGCGCAGCGTCGCTCGCCGTTAAGAGATAACGAAGATTTGCACCCAAAGTCACCCATTGTTGATTGACCTGGAAGGTTGGAATATCAACACCGATATTTGGCATAAGCCCCCCATAAGTTTGAGTGGACGGCCCAAAATCCTCAATCAGTGCACCAACTCCTAAGCCAAGATACATATCCCTAAGAATCATGGTATTTCCGCCAAGATGATAGGATCCCTTCAACAGAAAGCCAGTTCTAGTGAAGTCATCCAATCCGCCTGATCCACCTAATTGCGCTTGGTTGATTTCAATTCCTAATCCAAATGGCAAATAAGGCTGATATCCGGCTTCTATTGCATACTCCCCACCGGCGTCATACGAGCCTTCCGGATTACTTACTCCACCAAGAATACCAACATGAGGTCGATACTCCTCTTGGCTTTGTACAGGTCGCACTTCAGGAATTGCATCTGATATAGTGTTACCGACTTGCGCTTGCGCAGAAAAACCGATGGCAGCTATTGCGGCCACGATTCCACTTCGAGTGAATATTCCTAGTCCCATAACAAATTCCTCCTTGAACTGCAGTGTTCCAAATTTTTCTATTCTTTACTTGATTCAACAGAGAAGGAATTGTGAAAGATCATTCACATACAAAATGGAGAAGGCATGGATTGGATGAGATCCAAATATGCACATGGGATGATTCTGGTATTGGGTCTAGGTTTTTCACTCTGGATGTGCACGACATTTAAACTTCATTACGACCATGAACAAATTTTGAGCAAAGTGCACAAACTCTTAACCACCGGCGAGTGGACTCACTTTGGCAACCGTGGAACAGGAGTGGGATATATTCCTGGTACGTTTCTAACAGCTGTTGCAGCAGGACCCATGGCCATTTGGTACTCACCCTATTCGGCGATGTTTGTGATTCAACTGAGTCAGCTGTTTGCGCTTTTTTGTTTTTATTTTCCTGCTCGAAGAATTTTTGGTGTTACATCCAGTTTTATTTTTCTGATTTTGTTCTGGCTCTCTCCATGGCGAATTGAACAATCCGAGCTTTATAATCCTTCGTACTTGTTTTTCTTTTCAGGACTTCATTTTTTAACAGCGTTTCAGCTTTCAAAGAGAAAATCATTCTGGATGAGTGTCTTACATGTTTTGGCACTCGGACTCTGCGCACAGGTTCATTTTTCTGTTTTGATTCTTGGAATCACCTCACTTTTTCTTTGGTGGTTTCGAATGATAAAAATCAATTGGTATGGAGTTTTGGTGGGTGTTCTTTTAACACTTTTGACTCTAACACCGTACTTTTTAAGCCTAGCTCAGCAAAGCGCCGAAGGCATTCATGTCGATACCGAATCGGGATTCTTTCCAGGAAAAAATCTTTTATTAGTGTATCCGGTTTTAAAAGCAGCTCTTTACTGGCTGAGGTACAGCTCCTTTTATTTCGCAAGACACATATTCACCGAAGTCCATTTTCTATGGCTTGAGCCGGACGGTTTAAGAGCTTTTATTTCTGGTTTTTTTCATTTTATGAAATGGCCCATTGGAATTGCCACCCTCTTAGTTTCCATTCTTTTTCAATGGAAGTTTTTAAAGCAGGTCTGGTCGCAGCTTCCGCTCAAGCGAATTCTTGATCGCACACAGATCGGTGAGAAAGACTGGATCTTTCACTATGCGTTTTATCTTTTCTTAGGAATGATTGGTGCGGCAGCTCTTTCACCAGTTGAATTTAATCATTGGCATTTGATTTTATGTCTGCCCGTTTCTGTCTTGCTAGTTAGTGTGGGAGCTGGAAGATTTTTAGAGCTTCATCCACGCCTTGCTTGGACCATTCCATGCGTAATCATTTACTTCTGCATCTACAACTCACTCGCGACGATGGGGAGCAAGATGCATGATATTCACAATGATTATCATGAAGAGGTTCTAAAAGCCTATCCTCGCGGAATGTGACCTCATAGGTATTTTCACCTTGCCTGGCAAAGCACTCATGTGGTTTGACCAACGTGAGGGGGATTCAAATGTTTCGGTGGAAGTGTGGGGCTACGCTCCTATTCGTCTTGCTTTTAAGTATGAACTTGTGGGCAGCAGATTGGTCAAGAGGGGTGGACATTCCCGCTGGCGGGCGCGCCAATCCTTTTGCATTCGATGAACAAGAGTTTCCTTTCTATAGGGAGATGGGACGCCACCACGCTGTTTATTATCCTGTCACCGAAACTGGAATTCTTCTTCCTTATCATCCGATCAAACGGCTGATCGAAGGCGAATCATCCAATCCACTCAAAAGAATGATTTCTGCTTTGCTTGGAGTTCTCAGTCCTTTTGAAACATTTGACGAATTGGAAGAGTGGCTGGGGCTTCAAGAATTTCCAACCAGTGAATATGATCCACCTTTTGAGCTTCCAAAAGAAAAAATGGATTTCCCCGATCACCGTATGGGGTTGACTTTTATGGATACGCCCCAAGGTCTTGGATTTACCGTTAGCTGTGCCCAATGCCATGTGAGCAATCTTTTTGGAAAGAAAATTTTGGGACTAACTCAACGCTTTCCACGCGCCAATGATTTCTTCAGTCGTGGACTCATGGTCACCCCGAAAGTCAGTGAAAGCCTGTTCACTTGGGCCACCGGAGCCAATGATGGTGAAGCTCAAATGTTTCGTCATCTCAAAGAAACCGTTCCTTATATCGGCGCAAAAAGGCCGACTCAGCTCGGGCTTGATACTTCTTTAGCACAAGTGGCGCTTTCACTAGCCAAGCGAAGTCAGGATTCCTATGCATCGAAAATTCCAACTCGAAGACGAGCAACTTTACTGGATCGTCATATTTCCGACAGCAAGCCTGCAGTCTGGTGGAGTGTGAAATATAAAAACCGCTGGCTCTCAGATGGCTCAGTGGTGTCTGGCAATCCCATTTATACGAATATCATTTGGAATGAGATTGGCCGCGGAGCAGATCTAGAGAGAATAGAAGAATGGCTCACTGAAAATTCGAGAATCATCAAGGAACTCACTACTGCGGTTTTCTCTGCCGAAGCACCACATATTACAGATTTCTTCCCAGCGGAAAGAATCAATGAGATGGAAGCAAGAAAAGGTGAGTCTTTATTTAATCAAGCTTGTGCGAAATGCCATGGTGTTTATGAAAAAAATTGGAATCTCCCAACTGCAAATTCAATGAGTGGGGCAGGGAGATTAAAAACACACCTTGTTAGATATCCGAAAAACACTTTTGTTGTTGATGTCGGAACCGATCCAGGACGCTGGCAAGGAATGACAGCACTCACGCCACTCAATGAGCTTTCGATTTCAAGAGTCAACGGCATTGTGATTGAACCCCAAAAGGGGTATGTACCACCTCCATTGGTTGGCATTTGGGCAAGATGGCCTTACTTTCACAATAATTCGGCACCTTCTTTATGTGCGGTTCTAACCAGGGGAACAAAGCGACCCGTGACTTATTGGGCGAGACCTGCCGATGATCCGTCACGCGATTTTGATTTTGAATGCAATGGGTACCCCACACCACGCTTCACCTTTGATCAGCCAAGGGATCATTTTTATGATAGTCGAAGAGCGGGCTTAAGCCGCTTCGGTCATGATGAAGGAATTTTTCTTTCTAAAGGCCGCAAAATCTTCACTCGTGAACAGAAGCAGCAGCTGATTTTGTTCTTGCAGACTTTGTGAGGTCCGTCACTAACTCCCCGTCGGAAGCTGATCCAATGAAACCGAGTTAAAATCTTTTCCATCAAACCCAATGATCACCCGTTCATTGTCCTGAACGGTGGCCACATGGACTGGGCGGCTCCAAACTCTAAAAAGATTTTGCATGGTCGCCTTCATATAATCCGGCTGCATTTCAATTCCTTCAAACAAATGCCCAAGCAAAAGCTCTCCGCGATTGTTGTGATTAGCATCCAGCACATTGATGATGGGTTGACCAAAATTAGTCAGCTGAAACAAAAGCTTCTTTTTAATCAGTGGAAAATCTCGAGTGTCCACTTCATACTCGCCCGTTCTTTGATTGAACTTATAAACAAAGAGCTTGTGATCCACACAGAACTCTTCTGTTAAAAACTCATCAACAAATGTCACATCATTATAATGCTTGCGAACTTCAAAGATCTTTTCGCGACCAAGCCCGGTGTTTTTATTCCAGGCTCTTTTTTCAGCCAAATCCGTGCAATTTTCCCACTCACGTCCAAACTGACCCTTGTTCCATCGCTCTTCAATGGTGCGAAAGAGTTCAATTCCAACTTTATACGGGTTAAAACCATTTGGCGCCA
>CAZWVK010000084.1:0-2380 GCA_964636785.1 uncultured Pseudobdellovibrionaceae bacterium
AGAGGTGTTCTGACGTCCAATTTTATAAAATTCAGGTAAGGACCAAACAAAGTGATCAAGCCGAGCACAAGTAGGATGAGACCCTTATTTGGTGAGTAAACAATCTGAAATAAAAAGTAAGATCCGACCAAAGATCCAAGAATGTAAAGAGCTAAAATTCGAATTGAAATGTGATTGAAGTGAAGTGCGGCTCGAAATCCATTGGCGAAAAACTGAATCACTCCGTGATAAGTCATCGCCTGGGCGATGGGGATCAAGTTGACCATTATAGCCAACAAGATCACACCGCCACCCATTGCGAAAACACCCGAAAGGATGCTGGTCAATAAGACCGAGAGTGCGAGAACGAAATTAATCAAGATGCTTTATCCACGCCTCCAGTGATTCCGCCCAGTTTGCACCTTGGTAAGTCGCCGCTTTTCGAAGGTAAGGGGGAGTCATGCGCTTAAGACCCAATTCCTCAAAATCAGAAATTCGTGCCTCAATGTTTGAAGAATTTCTTGATGCACAAGAGTACATCAGGTCAGGACTATAATATCCAGCTCTCTCGAAAAATGTACAAAAAGAGGATTTCACGCCGTATGCGATTGTGATTGCATCCCATTTTTTGCTCAGCTCACGTTTGAAATAAACAAGAGACGAATAGATCTGCTGCTCGATAACACCTCGACCATAAAAGTCGTTTTCGTTGGTTGTGACGAGGGCCTTTAGGATCTCATCCGGAGCTGGATAGAGAAAGATAGGAGTTGGCTTTCGATCTGGAACTAAGCTTTCAATTCTTTGATAAAGTTCCATTCCCTCTAAGACAACAAAGCTATCCAAATTGCTGATGGCTTTTCGAGCTTCTTTCACTTGGAAGTTAATGAACTTAGGACCTTGGCGTGCGATCAAGAAATCCTCAATCTCATCTCTTTGCTTTTGAACCAGGTATTGGCCTGGAGCAAGCGGGTCTTGAGCTTCAACTTCAATGGTTTGAATTCGATCCTGGATCCATCGCTGAGCTGTCATCAAGCGAACCACTTGAAGGCCAATCTCAGTGTTGGTCTCAGCATGGATCTGATTCGTGATCTGGGCGAGTCCATCGTTGTCTTTGGCATTGAATAAGGAAACAAGCTCAGAGCCATGTGGTGTGGAAGCAAGCAATCGAACCAATTGACTCTCAAGAGATTGGTTTAAGTTTGAAAGCTCCTCAATGGCTGCATCCGGATGGATGAGAGCATAGATTTCATCTTGCTGTTCGTGAAATGTACAAAGCGTTTCAACGTAACCCTGCCAATCTTTTTTGTCTTTGAAATCATATCCTGGAAGGGATGCGATGAATTTGTTAACACCAGTTAAAAATCCTGCAACCACTTTTCCACCGATAGACAGGGCTGGCCCCCACGGTCCCGCAACTGTTGAAAGCAGCGTTGAAGCTTCATTCACAAATGCAGACAGAGTGAAAAGGCTTGTGGACATGTCTTGCTCACCAAAACATTGGCCAGACTGAGTAAGTAGAGTTGCTAGAGATCCAACAGCAACAGTGACGTCTTCTGCATATTTCACAACGAAGTTATTCATTGTTTTATCATCAACGTTTGTGCCTGAATTGATTTTCGCAATGGTTTCTAAGAAGGCGTTTCTTCGGTCGCCTGCAAGTTGACCAACCGACTCCAAGTTTTTCGCAAGTTTATCGCAATTCGCATCACTTTTGATTTTGTCCTGAAGAGCGTGAAGATTGCTGATCATTTGTGAATGATCTTTTCCGACCGTTGGACAGCGCAGTGGCTGCATATCGATTTTGTCACTTTCAGTGACGGCTTGTGACGGGTACCAACTTGTGGCTTCCGCTGAAAGACCTTGAACAGAGCCCAAGGCAAAAAGTAATGTTAAAACTGATCTTGTGATTCCCATGAACATATCCCCCCTATGGTTTTTGTCAGGGCAAACTTAACTTGGATCAGGGGAGTATGGAAAGCGGGTGGGAGCGATTGTAAATTTTACAAGTGCTCGAAATAACGGCGATTTTATATGAAAAGGAGCCTGAATTGACTCAAAAACAAGCAAAAACCCTTTTCATTGGGATTGAAGAACTGCTTACTTTTCAGGGGATGGCGAAAAAATCGGGCCGCCATATCGAGGATGAGGATCTAACGCCCATATCCGATGGGGCAATCCTTGTCGAAAACGGTGTTATTGCCTGGGTGGGGAGCCGCACCGATGCTGAGAAGATGAGCTTTTCTGCAGAACGAGTTGAGCTGAATGCAAAGACCGTTATGCCGGCCTTTATTGAATGCCATACGCATTCTCTCTTTTCCGGAACGCGATTTAATGAGTTTGAGTTGAGATTAAAAGGGACCAGTTATGCTGAGATTTCTCGTCAGGGTGGTGGAATCCTCTC
>CAZWVK010000084.1:2480-11294 GCA_964636785.1 uncultured Pseudobdellovibrionaceae bacterium
GATTAAAAGGGACCAGTTATGCTGAGATTTCTCGTCAGGGTGGTGGAATCCTCTCGACTGTTAAAAACACACGGCAGACTTCAGATGAAGACCATCTTCAGCTTTTGAAAAATCGTATTCAAAACTTTCGAAAACAAGGGGTTTCGGTTGTTGAAGTGAAATCCGGTTATGGGTTGTCAACGGCTGAAGAATTGAGATTTTTAAAAATCATCCAGCTTCTGAGTGATGAAAACGTGATGTCCACGTTCTTGGGTCCACATAGTTCGTCTCCGGACTTTTCAAATTTGGATGAATATTTGGATGATTTGATTCGCAATGCACTTCCTAAAGTGAAAGCAGACAAACTCTCCCTGCGTGTGGATATCTTTATTGAATCAGGATTCTTTACCCCGGATCAGGCGCACCGTTACTTTGAGGCGGCAAAACGATTGGGTTTTCAAATTTCTGTGCATGCGGAACAGCTTTCCTGGAGTGGCGGGATTCAAAAGGCACTTGAGTTTCAGGCGAACTCTGTGGATCACTGCGTGAATGCTTCTGATGAAGATATTCAGAAATTGTCAGAATCAGAAACCACAGCGGTTCTTCTTCCATCCGCAGATTTTTACCTAGATATC
Organism: uncultured Pseudobdellovibrionaceae bacterium; assembly: GCA_964636785.1. Lineage (GTDB taxonomy): Bacteria > Bdellovibrionota > Bdellovibrionia > Bdellovibrionales > UBA1609 > UBA6776. The sequence continues at coordinate 3,095 of CAZWVK010000084.1, forward strand.
GAGTATCCCAAAGCCAGACGCCTTATAGATAGTGGTGCACGGGTGGCGATATCCACAGATTTCAATCCGGGCTCGAGTCCAAGTCAAAGCCTTGAACTTTGTTCTTTGCTTGCAAGAATAAAGATGAAAATGACTTTGCCAGAAGTTTTCTCAGCGTGGACTGTTGGGGCAGCTCATGTTCTTGGAATTCAAAAAAACCATGGCAGTTTAGAAGTCGGAAAGCATGCGAACTTTTCTGTTTGGAATAAACCATGGTCATCTTTCTTTTATAACTTTGAAGAAATTCATCCTAGAGACCTCTACCTTTCAGGAAAAAGAGTTGCATTCCCTTAAAAAACTTTTCTAGTCTGTAGGGGACGACAACAAAGAGGTGACAACATGGCGGCTTCCGTGTCTCGACTGACTCAGTCCCAGTATTTTTCACCGGTGTTCAACACTGCGGTGTTTGATGGTCCCGTTCGAATTTACTTCGCGCAAAAGCAAGAGGCTTATGCACTCGAAGTTTATTTCAAAATTTCATCTCGACTTAGGTCCGTATTCGGCGAGAGTTTGAATCGCAAAGGCCCAAGTGTTTTTGTCATGATTCATCCGGATGAGAAAACGTTCTTAGAGAACTTCTCGGATGCCGGTGAAAAGTCGTTTTCAATGAGAAAGCTTGATCGTGATCATGTGATTGGAGTGAAGGGAGCATTGAGCGATGAAGATCTCAACTCTCTTATTGAGGAAGTGGTTCATATTTATGAATTCTCCTTTCCGCTGGAAAATGGAGAGCTTCCCTTACTTTAAAGGCTTTTTCGATTCTGTCCGATAAGTCCAAATATGAGACGAATTAGGAACCAAAAGGGTCAGGTTGTTTTAGAGTACGTTCTTCTTTTGGTGATTGGTGTGGCTATTGCGGCCCTTATCACTCGTCTTATGGTCAGTCGCAACCCCGAAACACCGGGATTCTTAATTGTGAAATGGACTGAAATCATCCAAACCATCGGTGAAGACTACCCGGATTAGGTTCAGGTACGCCGAGGTTCAGGTACGCCGTACCTAATCCGCGAATTTAACGGGGTTTGGCGCGAACTTCTTCATTTAAGCGCTTTTGCATCATTTCTTGAATTTCTTCTGCGATCTCGAGCACAAGCTCTCGATCATTTACTTTTGATTTTGGATAAGGAAGACGGATCTCGGGAAGAAAGATAATTTTCCACTTTGATGGAAGGGGAATCAGATTCAAAGGAAGTGGGATGACCAGACCACGCACGTACTTACTCAAACTCAAACTGCTTAAATTGATATGAGTTTCTTCAGCGCCAATAATCAAAGTGGGAATGATTGGAGCTTTCGTTTCAAGAGCCATTCGCACAAAGCCTCTGCGAAATTCCTGCAGTTGATAAGCTTTGGAAGACGGTTTGAAATTTCCTTGTTCACCTTCCGGAAAAATAACTACGATTTGCTTTTTCTTTAGAGCGCTAACTCCATTTTTCAAGGAGGCTTCAAAAAAACCAAGCTTCTGCGCAGGAATTGCAGTGACCTGATTGATAAACCAAAGTTTATGAGTCAATACGCGAGGGTATCTGCCACAGGCCTTTAAAATTTCGTGGTGAAGCACCATGGCGTCAAATCCAGAAACACCAGAGTGATTCGGACAGATCAATGCGCTTCCTCTGCGAGGAAGATTATCTGCGCCTTCCACTTCAACACGAAAATACTTCGAAGCCAGTTCTGTGAAGAAATAAGGGAAAGCCTTAAACAAAAGTTCTTCGCGGCCCTTTTTACTTAAGAGTTTTTCAAAATTCACTGGGTCAAATCGAAAAAGATTTCGCATCCTTCGCAGAGTACGCTAACTTGCTCGATATGGAAAATGTCATTTTAACAATTGATCAGGGCACGACGGGAACAGGGGTTCATTTTATCAACCAAAGTGGTGAGGTGATTGCATCCTTTGATAAGGAGCATCGCCAATTTTATCCACAGCCGGGATGGGTGGAGCATGATGCCAATGAGATTTGGCACAACGTTTTGCTCGGGATAGAAACACTTCGAAAAAAACATCCTCAGGCAAAGATTGCGGCTATTGGCATCACCAATCAAAGAGAAACGGTTCTGGCGTGGGATCAGCAAACTGGACGCCCCGTGATGAATGCCATTGTGTGGCAGTGCAGAAGGACCACGGACTTTTGCAATTCCTTAAAAAAGAAAAAAGGTGTTGAGGCGAAGATCAAAAGAAAAACCGGTCTTGTGATTGATGCTTATTTTTCTGCATCGAAAATGCGCTGGATTCTTAAAAACGTCAAAGAGGCCAAAGAGTTGATTAAAAAGAATCGGCTATTATTTGGAACCATTGACACCTTTTTACTTTGGAAATTGACGGGTGGGGATTCCTTTAAAACGGATGTCACCAATGCTTCACGCACTCAGCTTTTAAATATTAAAACCATGACTTGGGATAAAGAGCTTCTAAAGATTTTTGAAGTCCCTGAAAGCACTCTTCCAACTGTGCATGAATGCAATGATATTTTTGGTGCAACAAAAGGAATTCCAGGTATTCCCGATGGCACGCCGATTTCAGGAATGATCGGTGATCAGCAATCGGCTCTTTTTGGTCAAAACTGTTTTCAAGAAAGAATGGCCAAATGCACATTTGGAACGGGAAGTTTTGTTTTAATGAATATTGGAAAGAAAATGACTCTTTCAAAAAGCGGATTGTTAACAACCGTGGCGTGGAAATTAGCAGGCTCACCACTGACTTATGCTTTTGAAGGAAGTTCTTTTATTTGTGGTGCAGCGGTTCAGTGGCTTAGAGATGAACTTCAAATCATTTCTAAATCTTCAGAAGTGGAGGAGATGGCCAGAAAAGTGGAGTCCACAGGTGGAGTGGAATTTGTTCCAGCGTTCGTTGGTCTTGGTGCACCTTACTGGATTCAGGAAGCCAGAGGACTTTTAACAGGACTGACTCGTGGAACGAACCGCTTTCATATCTGTCGCGCCACTTTAGAAGGAATGGCTCTTCAAAACGTAGATGTTCTAGCAGCGATGGAGAAAGATATTGGTCAAAAGTTAAAACTTCTTCGCGTCGATGGCGGAGCAGTGGCCAATGATTTACTTATGCAGACGCAATCCGATTATTTAGGGGTGAAAGTGGAGCGGCCAAAAAATATCGAAAGTACGCTGATGGGTGCGACTTATATGGCAGGTCTTGGCGTAGGTTTTTGGAAGTCTCTTAATGAAATCCGCGCGATCAAAAAGATCGATAAAGTTTTTGCACCGAAGATGACTCAAAAAGCGCGCAAGAGCCGCCGCGAAAGCTGGCTCCTCGCCGTTAAGCGAGCTTCGATTGTTTAATGCTTGGTGAATGCAAGCTAGCGACATCTAGGTACCTGCTTCTTTTTCCGATATGCAGCGCATATCGGAAAAAGAAGCAGGTACCTGCGGTGCCAAGGTGAATTCACTGCCACCGGTGGCAGTGAACTTAAGAATAGACTTTGCGGAATAGAAATATTGGAACAAATGCTGCCAGCAGTCCTATTGGAGGGCTAATCACGAGATAAGTGAATGCCGGAAGTGCCTTTCCGCGTTCGAGTAGTGTGATCGTCTGTAGAGTATAAGCCGAAAAGGTAGTGAATCCTCCACAAAACCCAACCAATAACCCGGTCTGAAGAATAGGAGAGAGGTTTTTGTATGTTCCCAATACGTATATAGTTCCTGCGGCAAAGCATCCCAGTGTGTTTACGATTAAAGTTGATGTAGGGAAATCTTGATTTCCATTTCCCCAAACGGCATCGACTCCGTAACGACAGAGGACGCCAATCACACCTAGAATAGCCACTGACACAAGGCTTAGCATATTTCGGATTACATCATTGAGAGGTGACTACGTCAAAGTGAAGAACCAGCGGCTATTTGCTGAATAGTTCTTACTGCAGCCGGTGGCAGTGGAGTCGTGGTATTTTTATGAGGCTTTAAATTCAAAACAGGTAGAGCATCTTTGGGCGCGATCAGACGGGAAAAGCGAACTGTTGCCTCGGCCTGGACCAAAGGCGTGGAGGGAATGCTTTTTTTAAACGTCCAGTGGCACACTACTTACGGTGAAAAAGCTTAACAGAATCGCAGCAATAGCCCTCACACTTTTGTTTACCTTTAGCAACTCGCCCGCATCGGCTCAGTCTGACAAAATAGAGATTCAATCGCTGGAAGACTTTCGCCGTCATCTGATTGAGTCTTCTCCACGAGTCGTGGCTGCTAAAGAAACCTGGCGCATTTCAACACGTCTTAAGGATTCAGCTTATGCGGCGCTTTTTCCCTCTTTAGATCTGACTTCGTCTTTGGTTGCAGATCATGAAAGTGATCCCGAACCGTGGGATCAAAGCGGTGCTTACCTAAAACTGAGCACCAACCTTTATAATAATCACTTGGATTGGTACACCTACAAAATTGCTCAGCATCAAGAGCGCTTGGCCGGGCTTCAATACTACACAGAAATTGGAAATCAGATTCTTGAAGGGCTTAGCCTTTACTTAAATTTTTCGGATCGCTTTGTGACTTTGAGTGTTGCGGAACAACGAAAAAAACTCGTCGATGAGCAGTACGCGAACTCAAGAAGGTCGTATCAATCCGGAACCAGCACAAGGCTCGATTTCTTACGTCTTCAATCTGAAAAAATGTCTTCTGAGTTTGAAGTCAATCGGGCGCGAGCTGAGTTTGTGCAAGCCGAGAATCGTTTGAAAGCTCTCTTTTCTTCTGAAGATGGAAATCTTCAATTCAAACCTCTTGTTCTGGGAGCGAAAGAAGCTCTTCCAACTATTGTGACGGATCTCTCAGTCGAAGATCACCCGGAGTACCTCATTCAAAAAGAGCAGGTCAAAGCATCTGAATACGAAGTCACTAAAGCGCAACGAAGATACTGGCCAAGAATTTCTTTGGACTCACAGTGGAGTCATGGCCCATCTTCCTACTGGGTGGACGGAGAGAATGTAACCTGGGGGCGAGACTGGAGAACGACTTTATCTGTCACTTTCAATCTTTTTGACGGTGGGAGACTTTCCAATGATTTGGCCAATCAACGATCGCAAGTGATTATCAATCAATCTCAAGCGGAAATGGCCTGGTTGAGATTAAAATCCGAATTTGAAAACTTAAGTCTCGATGCCAGCATTTTAAAAGAGCAGGTTGAAAACGCGGTGGAAATTCTGGAAATTGAAACTCAAGTTTTTAATTCGATCTCTCATGAGTACCGAGTTGGCAATCTTGGCTATCTTGATTTCATCAACAGTTTGAATAGGCGCTTATCAGCAGAGCTCAATCTTCAGACCTCTCTTTCAAGCTATCTGAAAACCTATTACAGCTCACTTTATCATCAAGGGGTTCTTCTCAATGAATAAAACCGTGATCATTATTTCTTTTCTTTTTCTTTCAATCGGATGCACAAAAGGAACATCTTCAACTGGTGGACTTGCTCCTGAGGCGGTGAAGAAGCGCGATCTTTTTCAAAGAGTCACAATGGCGGGAACGGTAGAGTCTTCAAGACAGCAAATGGTTTTAGCCCCTTATGATGGGAATATTAAAAAAATCTATGTTGAAATAGGACAAAAGATAAAAGTGGGTGATCCCCTTATTTCCATTGAATCCAATGCCTCTCTTGGATCGAACTTTCCACTTCGCGCCAACTTTCCTGGAACCGTCACTCAGATTGGCGTTCGTGAAGGTGAGTATGTAAAAGGAAAAGATGAATCCAAAGTCCTAGTGCGCCTCGATGACCTCACACAACTTTACATCAAAGCAAAAGTTTCAGAAGCGGATTATCCAAAATTAAAACTAAAGCAAAAATCTGATATTTCTGTTCAGGCTTTGCCCCAGCTTCGTCTCAAAGGAGAGGTGACAGGAATATCTTTGGCGCCAGATGCGGGTTCGGGCAGTTGGAGGAGAGGAAATGATGCCATTGAGTATCCTGTTGAGTTGAAGATCTTCGATGCGCCGCCTGAGCTTAAGCCTGGCATGTCGACGATTATTGATGTGGTCACTGGTGAAAAGAAAGATGCACTCAGTATTCCTCACGAATACGTTCAAAGAAAAGGACGGGAATTTACAATTGAAACAGTAGATGGAAAAACCTTGAAACCCGACATCGGACTACAAACCGATCAATTTCTTGAGGTGTTGAATATTCCAGAAGGTACAATGATCAAACCAGTCAATTTCTATGAGCAGTGATCTATGATTCAGGTCAGAAATCTTTCACATTCTTACACCAAGGGTGACCTTGAAGTCCCCATTCTTAAGAATGTGAGCTTCGATATTTCCCCTGGGAAGGTGACAGCGATCAAAGGTCCATCCGGTTCCGGAAAATCGACTCTGCTTTACTTGATTGGCGGTTTTCTTAAACCCAATCAAGGAACGATTGAGGTCAAAGGGGTGCAGCTCTCAAGCCTTTCAGGCCTTAAGATGGCCGAGTTCCGCTCTCAAACCATGGGATTTATTTTTCAACAGTTTCATCTTCTGCCGCGCTCAACTGCTTATAGTAATATTGTTTTGGCGGGAAAGTATCCTATCGAGATCGAAAGCGATAAAAGCTCTTTTAAAGAGCGAGCGCGAGAGTTATCTAAAACTCTCGGAATTGAAGAGCATCTTCATAAACGCCCCAATCAGCTTTCAGGTGGGCAACAGCAAAGAGTTGCTATTGCACGCGCACTTTTTAATGATCCAGAAATCATCCTTGCTGATGAACCAACTGGAAGTCTAGATTCAAAAACCGCAAAAGATATTTTTACGATTCTTAAAGACTTAGCTTCTCAAGGGAGATCTGTTGTGATCATCACCCATGATGAAGGCATTGCCAGCCAATGTGATGAAGTGATTGAGCTTCGTGATGGTGAGATTGTAGATCGAGTTTCAAGAAGCCACTCACAAGCAAGCTCCGTTCAAAAATCCATTGAGAGAGAGCCGAAACTTCTTAATCCGCTTTCTTATTTTTTTAATTTATGGCCGATTCTTCTTGAAAACTTCAAGTTCAATTGGGTTCGCGCACTCTTAACTATGCTTGGAGTTTCAATCGGTATCGCCGCACTGATTTCCATGATCACTTTCGGAACGTATTTAAGAGAGAGGGTGGTTTCTAGTTATGAGAAAATGGGAGTCAATAAAATAAGTCTTAATGCCTCTCCAAATTGGCGAAGAAAGGCCGTTGAATCCAATCTGACTTATTTTGAAGAACTGAGTGAAGAAAAGGATCTTGAAGCGCTTAAAAAAGTTTTTCCAGAGGTGAAGCTGATATCGCCCACCTTAACCAACTGGAGCAAACCAGATGTGAACTCAGGTGGGCGCCGTGTATCTGGTGAAGCCTTTCCCATTGGGGTAAGTGACGACTACTTTCGAATCACGAACCGGAAATTTCTTGCCGGATCACCGATCTCTTATTTTCACGTGCAAAACCGCTCTCCCGTGTGCGTGATTGGTTATGGGATTGCACAAAGGCTATTTGGAAAAGGGGATCCGACAGGAAATATTCTATTTATCACCACCGGTGGGACAGATGGAAGCTCGGCTTCGTGCCGGATTCTTGGGGTGCTTGCATCTGTCGAGTCGAATAGTGAATGGGATAAACCGGATTATCACATTCTTCTGCCTTACACATACTTTAAGATGATTTCAGAGAGATGGTATTCACGACTCAACAATGTGGTCATTCAACTGGCTCCAGGATCTGATGTTGAACGCACGGTCGGCGGAATAAAAAACTTCTTTCAAAACAAGTACGGCTCCGCTGCTATTTTTGATGTTGGATCTGATGCCATCATGATCAGCCAACTCAAGCAGTTTATGGGAATCTTTCAGCTTTTATTGGGCGCGATTGCACTGGTTTGTTTAGTTGTCGGGGGTATGGGTATTACGAATATGATGTTGGCCTCGATCGGTGAGCAGCTTCGTGAAATCGGAATACGAAAATCATTAGGAGCGACGGATCGAAGTGTATATGTCCAATACCTTGGTGAGTCTGTGGTTTTGTGTTTTATCGCTGGCGTCTTTGGAATCTTGGCTGGAGTTTTCACTTATCACTCGGTGATTTATTTAACTTCACGAATGGTCAAACAAGTGACCTTTGAGTGGATGATCAATATTCCAGCCATGCTCTTTTCATTTCTTGCGATCTTCGCCGTTGGAATTATCAGCGGCTGGGTTCCGGCCTTAAAAGCGCGAAAACTTCAAGTGGTTGAAG
>CAZWVK010000085.1:0-11094 GCA_964636785.1 uncultured Pseudobdellovibrionaceae bacterium
AGTTATTCCGTCCCTCAGTTTTATATTGAGGTTACTGGCTCAAGAGAAACTTTTTTTAAGGAACTGCCAGGGGTTCAAGCGCAACTTCAAACAAACCAAGAAATTCTCCCTTTTGATGCCGAAGAAGATGAGAGTGCTTTTTCTTATCATGGCCATACCATAAATGTGCCATTTGCTGCTTGGGCATTTAATCAGCTCCCTTGTGGAGGTGCTATGTGGGATAGATTTTGCTTTTCGTCTATGAGTGAACACTTAGGAAGGTTATGGAAAACTGGAGAGGCAGATATGTGGCAGCCTGCTTATCTTGCTTGGAGTGCTTCGCCAAAGGCTTGTTTGATAAAAGGAGCTTTAAGTAGTGCTACGGGAGAATCAAGACCAAGTGGTTATCCCAATATGGGTTCGTGTTCCTTTGATCGAAGTTGGATGAAACGCTTTCCTCCTTCAAGTGCGCCAGTTTGCACAGGCTGGGGCATAAATTTTCCTCGATATGGAACTGTCATATCATCGGATCAAACAACGGCCTCTTTAGTCATTGCCTCTCGTATTAAAAGTTTGGGATCAGAGGTGTTTCAATCTGTGCCGAGTAACGCTGGTGAGAAATGGCAAATGATCTATCCACAGGGATCATCTTGCTTTAGAGAAGGACAAAATATTGGGATTCTTCGTGTTAACAGGGTTAATGATATTGGCCGACTTTGGTCTGGTAAATTTAAAAACTATCTTTACGTTGTCTGGAAACCTGTAAGTTGCACCAGAGACATTCCCTATATTGCAGCCACTCATGCTTGGCTTGCGGCCCTACAGGGTGCCTGTAGCGGCTTAGATTAGCCTTTAAAATCACAAGCTATAAAATGGAGGGTCTATGTTCGGAGACTATTTAGTTTCAAGGGGGCAAATTACCTCGGAGCAGCTTTATGAGGCTCTTTCGATACAAAAATTCAAAAAATCTAAAATTGGGCGGATACTGGTTGAACTAGAAACTCTCAATCAAAGTCAACTAGACTCTCTGCTTTTTGAGTATTTAAAGCCTCATTGTCCTTTAAAAGTCTCCGAGCTTATTCAAAAGAAAAAAAATCTGATTATGCCTAGTGAGTATTCAGGTCAGGGATCTTATAAAGACCTTTATATTGTCGAATACACCTCTTCTGATATTGTTCTTGTTGGCCAAAGGTTTTCAGATTTAATCATTCAAGAAGCGGAAGTCTATTTCCAAAAAAAGGTTTCTCTATGGGTCGTAGATTCAGAGATATTTTCTTTAATAGATACGGAAAAAAAGAGAACAAGCTACCAACAAGGTTCTATTGTCATAGCGAAGAATTTAAGTGATGAAGAGCTACTTGAAGACAATAATCCTTATTCTAGGTTGGTATGTGAAAGCATCGACCATGCAATAGAAGTCGGAGCAAGTGATATACATTATGAGTCGTTTGAAAATGGATATGTGGTTCGCTTCAGATGCAATGGTGTTTTAAATGATTGGAAAACAATCGACAAAAAACATTCAGATGCAATTACGACAAAATTAAAATCAATTATCAATATGGATTTAGCTGTAGTTGGAAGACCTCAAGACTCAAGGGCCTCGTTTAAAAAACGAAAAATAGAGATAAGGGCAAGTTCATTTCCTGTTGTCGGCGGTGGTGAAAAGATCGTTTTACGTCTTCAAAAACAAGATCAACAATTTGTTTTGGAAGAATTAGGGCTATCAGAAGATTCATATTCAAAAATTTTAGATGCTGCCTACAAAAGAGATGGCCTTATTTTAATTTCAGGCCCGACAGGAAGTGGAAAAACGACAACCCTCTATTCCTTGCTATGCAAAATGGATAAGTATGGTAAAAACATATCTACTCTCGAAAATCCTGTTGAAAAAAAGCTAGATCGCATCAATCAAGCAAATATAACTGATTATAACTCATTTTCTGACTTTCAAAGAGCCTTGATGAGACAAGACCCTGACATCATTCTTGTTGGGGAGGTTCGAGATAAAGAGAGTGCAGAGCTTTGTCTAAAGCTCTCAGCTACGGGTCACTTAGTTCTTTCAACAATTCACGCTAACGGTGCAGTTGAAGTTGTAGAACGTCTTAAAAACTTAGGCATTGACGAGTTTTCGATTAAATCAAATCTAAGGTTATCAATTGCTCAAAGACTTCTAAGAAAGTTGTGCCCCTCATGCAGAAAAAGGGCCGATGACACTCTTCTTCACAAACTGAGTAATGAATTTGAAGGAATTGATTTTGACTACTCTCTGCTTTCCGTAACAAATCCAAAGGGGTGTGAAAGGTGTCAGCATGGAGTTGTTGGAAGAGTCGCCGTTATTGAATATTTAGAAAAAGAAGATGTTAAAAAATTCCTTCAAAACCAAAGCAATTTTTCCCTAGATAGAACTTTAAAACAGGCAAGTTTGAAGTTAGCGGAACAAGGGCTTATTGACCTTAATGAAGTAATACAAATTTCTTAAATGGAGAGGATGAAATGGAAAGAGTGCTAATTACAGCTTTCCTTTTTGTTGTGGTATCAAGTCAAGCATTTGCCATTGATTATTTTAATCAATCTATTGATTACTGGAACAGCAAGAGAGTCGAATCAAAAGATTCTTCTAGTCCAGAAGAAGTGACAACGACAAAAAAAGAGAAAGACCAAGTTAAGAAAGATAAATTTAGTTGGAATCGGTATCTAAATCCCAAGACCACAGAAGATTTCAAAGAGGTATTTAGAGAGGGAGATTATACTCCGCCGACTCCACTGCTTGAAGTGGCAAAAAATCCTTCTGATGAGAACATTAAAAATTGGTTCGCAGTCGTAAAGAAAAAAAACGAATTCCTAGCAAAAATTAATATCAGGATGGGCGAATATTTAAAAAAACACAAGGATATAAAACCTGAAGAAAAGCAGTTGGTTGAACAAAAGCTGCAAAACACACAGCCTTCAACAGTAGATTTTAAAAGGTTTCGTTTCCGAATGTATTTTGAGTCTAGTTGTCCACATTGCAAAAGAATGATGCCGGAACTTATTAAGCTCCAGAATATGGGGTTTTTCGTTGAACTTCGACAAATAGATCATAACCAAAAATTTGCTCAAGGACTTCCGTTCCCCGTAACTCAAGCATCTCAAGCGGAGTTAAAGGAAAAGAATATCAATGCTTGGCCAGTTCTTTTTGTAGGCGATACTCAAAAGAAAGTCATTTATAGGATAAATGGCTACCAATCAGCCGATTCCATCATTTCCACTATCCAATCTAAATAACTTTTTAAACAAAAAATAAATTTTAAAGGAGGCTCCCTATGAATAAGGAGTTGAAACGTAAACTATTGTCATTTTGTGAGAATGAGTTACCCATATTTCTATCCCTCATTGCAATCATTGCTTGTTTGATGATGATGTCCTCATCTGCATTTGCGAACATTCCAAGACTTCCAGGTTCGGATCAAATGGACAAACTGACAGCAGCAGGGAGTCTGTTGAGATTAATTGATAGCTTTCTGTTTAAATTCGGAGCTAGGTTGATGGCCGGACTCGCTGTTCTTGGAGCTGGTTGGAATTTAAAAGAGCAACGATTTGGAATTGCGATTGTTTGTATTATCGCAGCTATCGTGATTGGTACGGCACCTATGTGGGTAAAAAACATCTTCGATATTGGAGGTGGAACGCTCTTTTCTTATATCATTTCTCGTGGAGTTCATTATGTATAGCTACGAATCCATGCGGAAAAAATACGGAACAAAGGTAAGTCAGACGATTGATTCTCCCATCATGGTTTTTGACTATTTTGAAATTGTGGAATTGTTTGCAGCACTTCTAATTTTGCTGATTTTTGGAGTCGTTTTTTATTCGTGGGGAATAATGATTCTCCTTTTACTCCTAACTTTAGGGTTGGGGCCAGTCGTAAGAAGAAGAAATAAAAAAGGTATCTTTTTCCATTGGCCTTATCGTCACCTAAAGATGTCCCTCCCTGGAATTATTAACCCCAAAGAAAACAAAAAATATTCTGACTAAGGAGAATTGATGAAGCCACAATTAGAACAATTTAAAGAGAAGTTAAATGAGCTTCTATTTCATTTCGGATTCTACCTTAAATCTGTGTTTCAAAAAATAAAAATCAAAGCAAATGAAATAGGAGTAAAAATGATTGGCCCCATTGAAAAAGGTTTTAAGAAGGCAGAACTGGCAACACCACCAGAGGCAAGTTTTGAAGGTGTTGATCTAAGTGTTTTGCCGAAGTACATCGCTTACAAATCTGCCCTTCTTCGAGAGAAGTTAACTTTGTACTACATCTTGGGCATTGTCACTGCTCTTTTCTTTTCTCATTATCTCCTTTCTCGTTTAGAAATCTCTAATCTTAATGGGAAACTAAGGGAAAAAGAGTACATCTTGGCCCCTGGTGTTTTGGATTTTACCAAAGCATCTCCACAAATGATCCCTAGTTCTTATGTCCATGATGCCGCGACGGATTTTTTATCTAGTCTTGGAAATGTCAGTGCGGCGAATATTGATGAACAGTATCAGTCTTTAAAACGCTTTATGAGCAAAGAATTAAAAGTACAGTTCGACGTCGATACTGCTGATTGGATTGAGCAAGTAAAGTCAGACAATATTTCCCAAATTTTAAAAGTGACAGATATGGAAATCACATCAAATCAAGATGGAGCCTATCGAGTTGTTGCCTTGGGTAAAGCTGACTTTTATGCAGATCAACAATATTTAGGACATGAGGATCAAGTTATTGAGATGATTCTTAGGCTTGTACCTCCTGAAAGTGGAAAAAGATGGTATTTGCAAATCAGCTCTCTCTCTTGGGAAAAAGCAGATACGTTCAAAACAAAATCAAATCTATCTAATAAAGAGTCCAAATAGACTCATCAGCTAAATCTATTAAATTTTGGAGAATTAAATGAAAGATAAGTTCTATACTCTTTTGAAAGAGGTCGGTTCATTTCTTAAACCCTTTGCTGTTTTACTGTGCAAGCTCATTACGGTTGGCTTTGCAGTATTGATCTATTTTCTGATCGGATATTTCTTTGGCACTAATACTTGTTACGCAAGAACAGTCTATTACGGATCAGAGGTCGAAACGGTCACTATATCTTATGGTGGCCCTACAATTTTTAGATTCAATGAAGATGTTAAAACAATTTCTCAAGCGGCAAAATTTAGTATCAAGCCAGCAGATGGACAAGACCCAAACTACTCCGTTTTGGCCGTAACACCACGATTTACGCAGGGAAAAGCGGAAGTTTCGTTTATCCTTGCTGATGGAGCAGTTGTAAATACAAAAATCGTTATCGTACCGAAAGCCTTGCCTGAAAAAACGGACTCATTTTATGACTTTCAACCAAAAGAACGCTTAATTGATTCATCTGTAAACTCAGAAGGCTCCGACGTTTCCGATCTGGAGCTTATGAAGTCAATGATCCGTTGGGATAATGTGGTTGGCTACAAAGTACGAAATCTTATTCGGACTGTGAATACTGGTGTCGATGGCCTTTCTGCGAAACTTGTAAGAGTTTATACAGGGCCGAAATATAATGGGTATGTTTTCAAAATTAGGAATGAGTCCCGAAAAGAATATGCTATTGACGTTAAAAGTCTGACTTTAGGTGTACCCAATGTCGCTTTACTTTCTCAAGTTGACAGAAAAATTCTTGAGTCAAGAAAATCAAAAGAGAATACCACTTTCCTAAGAATAATAGCAAAACCTACCTCCGTCTATTACAACATTGCGCTTCCCATTGCCCCCATTCAAAACCAATAAGTTCTAAGGAGTTTTACTTTGAATATTCAAAAAGAGTTAACGCGTATAAAAGAACTTGCCACTAAAGCAAGTAAGGAAAAGTACCTAGTGTATTCTATCCTTCCAATTATGATTTTAGGTTTCTTTTACCTTTATGGATTATATAGAGATGGTGAAACTAAGGTTTACTACAAGTCATCTGTAACGAGCTTTAATGGTGGAAAAATTCTTGGTGACAATGGAAAAACTCTCTATCAACGAAAAGAAAAAGTTTTTCATAGAAAGTTTCAGAAAGTTGACAATGACATTAAGGTAATTAATCAAAAAATGGAAAAAATGGCTGAGTCAATCGAGGTGATTAAAGATGCCGTTGGAAAATCAACTCAAAAACCAGAAGAAAATTCAACCAATGAAAGTAGTGAACAGAAATCATTAGAGCAAACTTCACATAATGTAACTTTTGATGAAGCACCTTCAAGTCTTTCAACTGGCACTATTTCAAGAGTGAATGGAATGAAGGTTGTAGGTTCGGCAGTTCGGAAGAGAGAATTTCATAGGCAAAATAATGGCCCCTCACTTATTTCATTTCCTGTGCAGCAAAAGAGAAAAAGTGACCAAATGACCGTCAAACTTCCTGCGGGTTCCTTTGTAAAGGCCAAGCTGCTAACTGGGGTTGAGGCCCCCGAAGGAAAGACTCTGCCTGTACTACTTCAAACTGACTATGCTTTTGTTGGGCCAAATAAAACTAGAATTGATCTTACTGGATGCTTTTTAATCGCTAAATCGACAGGAAACTTGTCTATAGAGCGAGTCGAAATGCAAGCGACAAAAATCTCTTGTGTTTCAAAATCAGGCCGTATGTTTGAAAAAGATATGAATGGATTTATAGCAGATTCAAAGGATAATTCTTTTGCCGTCATGGGAAATGTAAACTCAAAACAAGATCGTGTTGCATCTATGGCCTTCTTGTCTTCTGTGGTTGAAGGAGTTGGAAAAGCCATACAACAGGCACAGACAACGACACAAACTAACGCCTTGGGTGGTTCAAGCTCAATTATATCTGGAGATCAAGGTAAGTATATTGCAGCCGGTGGAGTTGGAAACGCTGCTTCACAAGTAACTCAGTGGTATCTTAAGCACGCTCAGAGTTTACTTCCAACGATCAATGTCGGTTCGGGTCAAGATGTATGGATTGTTACCCAAGAAAGTGTGGAGCTACCTAACTGGTATTTCCGTAAAGAAAAGTCAAAAGTTCAAAATAGTTCGTTCACATATTTAAGTGGATTCCTCGACAACTAATCAGTTTAAAAAACTCAGGAGAATTTAATTATGAAAAGTATATTCTTACTTTCCGTCGCTCTTTTATTGTCTTCTTGTGCTACTACAAGGGCACCGAGCCTTAATTTACTGGAAAAAAGAAGTGACTACGACAATATGGGCCAGATCGAAAATGAACTTTCATCTGTAGATGCCCCCCTTTTAGTACCTCAAAGAACAAATCCAACTGTAACTGATATTTGGATTCACCCACATGAAATGCCTACGGGGGATTACTTTCGTGGAGGTTGGATTCGTACAGTCATTTCCAATGCCAGATGGGAAGTTGAAAAGAAAAAATCGCCTCTGGTTATTAAGAAGAAATCCAAACACCTAAAAAAGTAGCTCATTAACAAATTCATACCTTTACTGGAGGTTTCATTTGCAATCTCAACGCCTACCTATGCCCAAAATCCTTGAAGAAGCTCTTAGCAAAAGGGAACTCTTCACTAAGTCTCTTTTTACTCGCCCAGAATCACTTTCAAAGCTAATGCCTTATGATGGTTTTATTAAGGAAGAAAATGTTTTTCAGTTAAAGGATGGCTCTCTTGGAGCCGTATTTAAAGTTGAGCTTTTAGAACATGAAGCTATGACAGAGGAACAGATTCTAAGGGCCGTATCTTCCACCAAAAATTGGTTTTCACTACCTGAAAACTGTGTCTTACAAATCCAATACGAGCAATCCAATTATTCTTACTTTGATAAAAGACTAAAGTCGCTTGAGAATAGTTATGAAAAAGCTCACCCTGTTTCAAAAATTCTTTTTTCAGAGAAGATAAAAAAACTCAAAGAATCTTGCCAAACTGTGCAGGAAAGTTCACCTTTAAAACGTCAGACCCTTCTCTCTGTACGTTATTTCCCAGAGTCAAAGTCAACCATCAAAGTGAGCGACTACTATCAAAGAGGTGAAGGGTTAATTCATCGTGAGATGAGAAACTTCATTTTTGATCTTCAAGCCTTCAAACATCTACTGAAAAATATTGAATCCAATTCAGAACTCAAACTTGCTCCTCTTACAGATAGTGATTTACTAGACTATCTAAGAAAATTCTTTAATCCAAAGACTTATTATAAACGTGAGTTTGCTCCTTCTAATAAGTCTCGTTCCTTGTCCGACCAATTTTTATTCAATTCTCCTCGACTTGATTATTCAACTATCGAGCGTGAGGGAGTGAAAACTAGAACTCTATCACTCAAGACATCTCCTCTGTATGCTTATGATGGAGGCATGGCCTATTTTGTGGGCCTCGATTTTCCATTTAAGTTGTCCTTAAATTTTTCATTTCCAACAAAGTCTAAAGTTAAAAAGTTTTTTGGGATTAAAGAGTTTTTTCTCGAAAATACGTTATCGGCAAAAGGAAAAATTCAAAAAGAAGAAATTAAGGAAGTTCAAGATAAACTCGCTAGAGATGATCGTTGCTTACATCTTACGTTTAATATCATTATCGAAGGCGAAACAGATGATGAACTAGATGAAAGAACTCGAAAAATTTGTCATGTGTTCCATAACAAACTTGAATGTGAAGTTATCGAAGAAGATGATATTGGGCTTGGCCTTTGCCTTAATTCATTGCCTTTGAATTATACTCCTGATGCTGATTATTCTACACAGAGAGCAATTCGTGTACTTCGATCAGACGCTGTTAAATTTGTTCCTATTTTTAATTCCTTTGAAGGGTTAAAAAGGCCATTGTCTGTTTTTCTTTCAAGAGAAAATAATATTATCCCTTTTTCTCTAACTGAGAACGAGACCTCTAATCATACTTGTGTCTTAGCAGATACAGGATCAGGTAAATCGGCTTTCGTAATCGAATGTATTCAAGCGGCTAAAAGAATGTCGCCAGAGCCGTTGGTTTTTATCATTGATAAAAAATCTAGTTACTCGATGCTGTCAGAATATTACGATGGAGAGTTGACCATCTTTGATCGTAGCAAGGAAGTCCCATTTTCTCCTTTTCGTGGAATTTATGATGAAGAGAAAATTGCCTTCCTTACAAAGTTAATTTCTCTTTCAGTTAAACTGACATCTCCTTCCTTTGAGATCGAAAGTGAACATCAGACAGCAATAAGTAAGGCCCTCAAACTAGCATACCTTAAAAAGTGTGAGCGTCAGGGACTATCTTATGTCGATGGAGAGCTTCTAAAGCATGAAGCCTCTGAAAGCGTAGAGCTTTCTATGGAGGATTTTATTGTTGAGCTAGGTTCTCTAGTTGATGACGGGAAAAACAGATCAAAAGAGGTTGTAGAACCTTTAATCTCCAAATTACGACCATTTTATGGAGATGGGATTTACTCTAAGTTTTTTTCGGCCACTCAAAATGGAGAGTCTAAAAGTAACAAGCTCTTTTATATCTATGACCTTGATGCCTTGGATGGCGACCCCGTTCTTCAAACGCTTATGACTATGAGTGTGATTGAAGAAATCAGGAGAATCCTGGCATTACCTGAAAATCAAGGAAGAACTGGTTTCCTTGTCATGGAAGAGTTCGCCATGCTTGGGCGTAATAATCCAGCTTTTCGAGACTTTGCGATTGATTTCGCAGAGACGATGAGAAAGCGAGGTTGCTGGTTAATCACTTTAACTCCTAGACCGCAAAACTATTTTGATCTTGAGGTGGGAAAGGCTTTTTGGGGTGTCGCCAGCAATTTTGTATTTTTGCAAATGAATCCAGATTCGTGTGACTTCATTGCTAAAAATTCTTCGCTTCTTGATGAGGCCAATAGCGAAATTATTAAATCTCTTCGGACTAGAAATGGAGAGTACGCAGATGTGTTCTATATGAACAAAGAAAAAACCACCCAAGGTTCATTTCGCTATCGTCAGACGGCGTTGGATCGTTGGATGAGTCCTACCAATGCTTTAGATGCAAGGGAAGCGATTAAGGCACTGCAAACCCATCCCAACAAATGGGAGGCACTAAGGTATCTCGCTGAAACTTATCCCAAGGGGGTGCCTTCTAAATCTTAAATTCAGGAGAGTCTATGAGTTTTAATAAATTTTTATTGGTGCTGGCCTTTGTTTGCTTTAATTTTGCAAACAAGGCCAGTGCTGGAGGCGTCGATTTTCGCTCAAGTAACGAACTTTCACCAAACGATTACCTTTTAGGTTCCTATGGAAAACTTAAAGACCCTGTATTTGATGAATACAGAACTATAGACTTAAATGTTGACATTGGGATTGGTTCAGACTGTGGAAGAATCGACATTAAAAACACGATGAGAGCGGCACTTCAAAATGTCCTAGACACTAAATATCTTCAGGGTATGGGGCAAGATATTCTTGCTGCTTCTCCAATGCTCCTAACGTGCTATTTCAGTCCGACCTGGTGTAGTATTCTCAAGCA
The DNA here is from genome assembly GCA_964636785.1 of uncultured Pseudobdellovibrionaceae bacterium. Taxonomy (GTDB): domain Bacteria; phylum Bdellovibrionota; class Bdellovibrionia; order Bdellovibrionales; family UBA1609; genus UBA6776. The sequence goes on from CAZWVK010000085.1 coordinate 10,393, forward strand.
CTCTCAGATTCGGGCCAATTTTCTATCTCAGCTTCGTTTAAATCAATGTAAAAGTATTAATCGCTTTGTTGATAATCGTGTATCTGACTACTACGAAGAACGGTCTAAGTGTGTTCAAGATTCTATTAAAAAATATGGTGGTGATTTTGAAAAAGCGATGGAGAGTTGTAAAAACTATCAGGATTACAATATTTCGAGTTGGTCTGGTGATGGTAAGTCAGTTGAAAATAAGCTTATTGAATCGACTGCAAAATGGGCAGGATTCAAGGGAGAAAGTGCTGATCGTGTTGTTGGATTAACGAAGGCATTTATCGGCGATACAGTCATAAAAAGTGGTAGTATTAGTATCGACTATGGGCCAAGGAGAGTTCAGTTAACTCCTCGAACCTATCTCATGGAAGTGAAAAACAATACTTATTCAAAATTGTGCAAAGGACTTCTTGATAAAGTTATCCGCTCAGGGGGCTATAAAACAAACATTTATCGAGTTGTTTCTGATGATGACCTCAAAAATGTAAGTGGGCCAAGTGAGACCATCCTTGATCGTCAAACAATTCTTTCCTTAGTTTATCTCCCTTACAATAAAAGACAAATTGCTTGTCGCAAGCTTTCAGATGCTCTTGCGATGAACACCTATACTGATGATATGGGCAAAACGCTTGATTTTATCTCATCTAAGATGGGTACGAATCCCCATCTACC
>CAZWVK010000086.1:0-11005 GCA_964636785.1 uncultured Pseudobdellovibrionaceae bacterium
GATTTATTGGCTTTTTCCGATCATGCCAAGACATACTCATAGATTTTTGGATGACCGCTCGGCATGAACAGGATAAAGGCCTCACTATGGATTTAAACTTACTCGCCACCCTTCTTCTTTTAATCGGCCTCGAAGTCGTTCTTGGAATCGATAATATCTTATTGATTTCTATTCTCACTGACCGCTTACCGGTTGAGCTTAGAAACAAAGCTCGCATTATTGGATTAGGTCTTGCGTTGATCTGCCGCCTGGTCCTTTTGCTTGGCGCTTCTTACTTGGTGCAACTGAATGATCCGATCTTTATGAACCTAAGCTGGAAAAGTTTAATTTTAATTTCCGGAGGCGGTTTCTTACTCTTTAAAGCCGTCAAAGAGATTCATCATGTGGTGGAAGCTAAGCCCATAGAGGATCATGCCCAAAAAGTGTATTCAACCATGGGCGCTGTGATTTCTCAGGTGATTTTATTAGATCTCGTTTTCTCAGTCGATTCCGTGATCACAGCTGTTGGTCTGACAGACAACTTAATTGTTATTTACCTCGCCGTGATTCTTTCATTTCTTTTAGTTTTGATTTTTTCAGGACCCATTGCTTCTTTTGTCCATAAACATGCGACTTTGAAAATCCTAGCACTTTCTTTTCTTGTCACCATCGGTGTGACTCTGGTGATGGAAGGCCTTGGTGGTCATGTCCCGAAAGGCTATATCTACCTTCCAATGGGATTTGCACTTGCAGTTGAATTCCTGCAAATGCGTTTTCAGTACAACCAATCCAAGGTCAAAAAGTCTTAGAGGAGTTCTAAGGCCTTTTGTCGAAGAGTCTTAAATTTCTCAGGCAGTTTATTCTCGAGCTTATTAAAAAAGTCCGCATGAGAATTTAATTCCGTTTTCCATTTGTCTGGCTCAATACTTATGACTTTATCGAAGCGATCCTTTGGAAAATCAATCCCGGTCCAATCTAGATCTTCATAGCGCGGAATAAATCCAAGTGCTGTTTTCTGACCGCTGGCCTTTCCTTCCGTTCGCTCAAAGATCCATTTGAGAACTCTCATGTTTTCACCAAAGCCTGGCCACATGAATTTTCCGCTTTCATCTTTTCTGAACCAGTTCACAACAAAAATGGGTGGAGGATTATCACTTTGCTTGGAAATATTCAGCCAGTGATTGAAGTACTCTCCCATATTGTATCCACAAAATGGCAGCATCGCCATTGGATCACGTCGAACCACTCCGACTTGACCGGTTGCTGCCGCTGTCGTTTCAGATCCAATTGTTGCCGCAAAATAAACTCCGGCCTCCCAGGAATCCGGTTGGAAAACCAGAGGAACAGTGTCTTGTCTTCGACCACCAAAAATAAATGCAGAAACCGGAACTCCCTTTGGATTTTCCCAATCCTGATCTAGGCTTGGGCAATTGGTCGCAGGAGCGGTAAAGCGTGCATTGGGATGCGCCGCTGTTCGTCCACATCCTGGCGTCCAGGCTTTTCCCTGCCAATCTGTTAGTTCAGCGGGTGGAGTTTCGGTCATTCCTTCCCACCACACATCTCCATCGGGTGTGAGTGCCACATTTGTAAACAAGGTATTTTTTGAAATCGTCTCCATGGCATTGGGATTGGTTTTATAGGAAGTTCCTGGCGCCACTCCAAAGTATCCCGCTTCTGGATTGATCGCATGAAAAACACCGGATTCATCTGCTTTGATCCACGCGATATCATCGCCAATGGTTGAAATTTTCCAACTATTTAAGCTTTGCGGAGGAATCAACATGGCAAAATTGGTTTTGCCACATGCACTTGGAAAGGCTGCTCCCACATATTTCTTTTCGCCACTTGGATTTGTCACCCCAAGAATCAACATATGCTCTGCAAGCCATCCTTCCTTTCGCCCCATATTGGATGCGATTCGAAGTGCAAAACATTTTTTTCCCAACAGAGCATTTCCGCCGTATCCAGAGCCAAAAGACCAAATGGATTTCTCTTCTGGATAATGAACAATGTATTTCTGCTCGCTATTGCACGGCCATGCCACATCTTTTTCACCAGAACTCAAAGGCATTCCAACGGAGTGAACCGCTTTTACAAAGTCTTTATCACCCATGGCTTCTAATGCCTTGTTTCCCATTCTGGTCATGATTCTCATATTCACCACCACATAAGGGGAATCAGTGATCTCAACTCCAAACTGAGAAAGAGGTGATTTCAAAGGACCCATACAAAATGGAATCACATACATCGTGCGTCCACGCATACATCCTTTAAACAAAGGATTGAGTTTCGCGCGCATTTCATCCGGAGCCATCCAGTTGTTGGTTGGTCCTGCGTCCTCTTTTCTTTCAGAACAAATAAATGTGCGGTCCTCAACACGGGCCACATCATTTGGATCCGACCAGGCCAGATAAGAGTTTGGTCGCTTTTCGGGATTTAGCTTTTTCAATGTGCCCGCTTCAACCATCATTTCAAGAAGCTTGGCATTTTCTTCTTCAGATCCATCACACCAGTGAATCTGATCTGGTTGAGTGAGCTCGGCTATTTCTTGAACCCAGTTGACAAGCTTTTGGTTGTTTACAGACATTGAGTAAAACCCCCTTCAAATTCATTTGGTTGAGGGGTTAAATAGCAGCCACAGGGTGATTTGTCATGGATTTAAAACCAAATGATTCCCGTCACTTAGGGTTGACGATTCCTTACTCCTGACAGATAAACCAGCGCGAACGATTTCGCCCCGGACCTGAGAGACGTCTGTTCGTCGCATATGCGCCAAGCTCAAGTCGTTTTAAGCGGTGAGGATCTGACCATTGGGTGAGCAACTCAAGCCGATAAACCTCCAACCGCCCCAGTTCATCTTCAAAAAATCGATCTCTTTTCTGATAATGAAAAACGCGTTTATTCTGAATCGTATAGGTCGGACTGCGGTCATTGAATTCAACTGTCAGTGGCAGGTAGATCTCTCGTCCCATCCTATCTATCAGAAAAACCTCAGCAAAAAGCGCTGATCGGGAAACCTCATTGGGGTTGCAAACAGTGATTTCCAGTTCACACTCCCCTAACTTTTCCGTGGTTGTAAATTTTTGAAGCCAAGCAATCGATGATCTGAGCTCTTCATCCGTTGAAAGGCGATCCGGACAGGGATAGGCCCCACTCATCTGTGAAAAGATCATTAAGCCCAGAGCCACCATAAATTTGAGTCTTAAATTTTTCATAGATTTTATAAGTGGCAAGATCCATTCCGTCTCCCCCACCCTATTTCCTTCCGAAATCCGGACGATTTCTGTCCGAAGTCTAAATAAACAGTCTTAAAGCTAGAACAAATAAAAATCTAAATCCAAATTTCCGCCCTCTATCAAAATGTCGGTGGCACTTGATTTGCGTAAATGGGTCTCATCAACCCTAAAATAGGAGTTCATGTGAAAAAGGCTTTAATTGCGATCTTACTGCCGGTCATTGCCAGCGCAGCTGACTCAACGGCCCCCGTCATCAATCCCGCTCAGAGCTGCATGAGTGAAGGAATGAACAATCCACCCGGAAAAACCTACGGTTTCTTATACAATAAAGACTGCAGTGTGGTGCACGTGCTCCCCTCGCGCATCGAAAACCCAAAGGTTCAAGTGTGGCCATCTGCAAATCTTCAACTTTGCGACGGCTTAAAAGCGCACATTCAATCTTTTAATGATCTCAATAAAAGAATCAACAAGCTGCAGCTGCAAACTGAGGTTTTGGAAGAAAAACTCACTGAAAATTTGAAGGAATCTGAGTTCGAGCGAATTTCGAAGCAGGTTCAATCACTGGATAAGAAACGCCGTGAACTCGAATTCGATGCGATGGCTATGAGAAAAGAAACAGCTCAGTTTGGAAAAATTCCCGGCGCCACAATCTCCGTCTTCTTAAACAACTCCATCACTCAGGAAGAGCTCAATTATTTAAGAGCGCTAAATCATTCAAATCTTGTACAAAAAATTAAACGTGTGGATCGATCATTGGATGAAAATGGAAATGAAGTCATTTCAGAGCGAGAAGAATATAAAATTTCATCCTTAAGACCAGCACAAATTTCATCTTCTCTTTATAGCTTCAGCTTCTATTCATTGGATCAGGAAAATCCAACGAACAGCATTATCTCAACAACGCTTCCTGGATTTGAAGTTTTAGAGCAGATGGAAAGTCATCAATCTGTAGCACATGTTCGCGCTGGCGATGTGGTGACTGGCGAGGTTGTCATGTCGCTACTTGGCGTCTGCGATTCCGTGGTTGAGGATGAGAATGGGCGTCCCTCCATCGATTTGAGTGGCCAGAGTTCACCACTCACCGTGAATAGAACTTATGGTGTCAATCAAGTTTTCACTCAAGGTTATGAAGCAAAACTGGATGTGGATAGCATCGCCGATCAAATCATCAGCCATGTCACTCATCATAAAAACTCAGGATTCACTAAGTCATCTGAGTTTTCGAACACCATCGACACTATGGTCGATAGTTTGATTGATTTTAAATGGGATTCGGACTCCGACAATTCACAAATCCTTTCCATTGATAAGGTTCTCGAAATCAAAAAAGAAGTTTCGGCCCATTTGATTGACAACTATTTTTCGAAACTTGTTGAGCAAGGGATTCTAAAAATCGAAAATCCAACGAGCCTTCCACCAGCGCAAGGAGGAATGGTTCCCGAAACCCAATTGGCTCATCGCTGCTGGACAGAGAAACGCGGTGGATTTTCAGGTCTGATCGGAAAAAGGCGTCAGGTATGTGCGGACTATACGTACACCGTCAATGTTTGGAAAGATGGGTTTACAACAGAAGAACTTAAAAACCATCTGACAATGAATCATCAGTATATCGACCGTATGACTGTCAATCGCGCAACTCCATTTTATTACACCACCACTTTTATCAGAGACGGAGCAAAACAATGAAAACATTAACTCTAGCCTTGCTTTTGATTCCCCTATTCTCATTAGCGCAAGAAAAATGCGAACCCGTTTCACCTGAGATGAACGTTTATCTTAGTCAGAAGAAATGGGTAAAAACTCAAGTCCAAAGTAAAATAGGATCCGTGGCCGGGTACATCACTGAAGATCGGAAATTTTACTTCTCCGATCTCAGCCGACATGGACAATTTCAAGGCACATTGTTTGTCGATACAAATAATCTCGACCTCGAAAAATTCAATACAACCTGCCAAAAGGACTCGACTCGAGCGAAATACCTTCAGCTCCTAAGAAAGCAAAATAGGAAAAATCGCTACACTCTTGAAGTTAAATATCTTCCAGAAATCAGCGGATTTTCAAATGATCCCATTAAAAGTCAAAGCTTTAAAATCACAAATTTTGAGTTTGAGCTGAAGTGGGATAATGAAGCGCTTTCGGTAAAAGAAGATTATCTGAGTGATGAACTCCAGCTCCAGGTCAGAAATAGAATTGCAGCTCAATTGAGACATCAGCCTGAAATAGGAGTAGTCAAAATTGATCTCACAAATCTAGATGATGTCGCCTGTGACTTCGCTCTTGGAAATGTGAAGCTCTCAATTCGAGCCACACTCTTTTCGACAGATCCCCTGATTGAGCAAGAACAAAGAGTTTCTCAACAGGATATAAGTTTAATAATGGAAAATATCAATAGTGACGTCGCCTCTCACCTCAAGGAAAAGTCCAAATTTATAATGGCTGGGAAAACAATTGAACGTTTGGAAAGAGATCGTCGCATTCAACTCTTGTCAGAGGATCAGCTGACAAAAATAGTTGAAGCGGCTTTTGAAGGAAAAGACTCTAGCTGCGTCAGTGATCAAATGCAAAAGTACAAAGTTAACCCCTTAATTCACCGAATAACAATGGATGTTTTAGTCCATACCGCTCAAAAGGAAGACTTATGAAACTCTTTACAAGATGGATTTTGCTAGGAATTGTCAGCCTCAACCTTTTAGCCTGTGATAAAGATTCTGAGGAATTCGATCAAAGTGTTCCACCTCCTCACAATCAAGAGGAGTTTCAAGATGTGAATTGGGGTGATTTAAACTGTCAACTTCAAACGAATTGTCAAAGCGTGATTCTAAACTTTGAGTATGATGCCATTAAAAGTTTTTTAAGGCAGGAATTCAACAGTCCTATGAGTAGCTTCTCCTGCGGAAGAACTTTATGGAAAAAATGGACACGATTTACAAGGACTTCCAACTGGAGCGATGAGGAGTTCGATCAGATCTTAAACTTTGTTATTGAAGTTTTAGATCTCGAAACATGCATGATTGATCAGAATCTCGATGAAAAACTTAAAACTTACCTTAAAAACATTGAGGACTATAAAAATGAAAATCTTTAAAATACTAACACTCATTCTAAGTACTATTTGTATTGAGACATTCGCTCAACCTGTAAAGTATGATCAATGTGATATTCAGATCAAACATACACAGAACTCAAATGGTGTTTTATTCAGCGAAGACTGTAAAACAGTTTATGTTCTTCCTCCTTCCGTCGGACGTTTAAGTCTCTCTGGATTTCAGCCCACAGGATTCTTAAGTGATAGCTGCAAAGGGCTTCAAACCGTTGAAATCACTCAAAATGAACTTTTAAATGTATCACAGATCACGGCGCGACGGATCCGTTCACATTCCGAAGAATTAGAAAAAATTGAACAAAACCTCAGAGATGGTTTGCTTCCAAGAGGAACTTCTGTCGCTGATGCTGAAGATCGACTTATGGAGTTGATTGAAAGGATCTCAACACTTCGCCACAAGCAGATGGAGTGGACGAATCAATATCGTGAAATGAAATCTCATTATGCCCAAAGTGAGGGTGGCCGATCTCGATTTCTTCTTGAAACCAATTATGAAAAATTGATTCAGGACTTCCGTGAGCTGAATCCAGAGGTTCAATTTGCAAAGCTTCCTTTGGATCAAAGCTTTATCTCCGTGGTCGACCAGCCTGGAGATGATTTGGAAATGATCAAAGTTCAAATGCCGGCTGTTTTAAGCCTACAAATTCCAGGACTTTCGCAAATGCCTCTCAATAGCGAACTTCAAGTCATCGATGTTTCAAAAGCTGATATTTTTGGAGATGCAATCAGCGGAGAGCTTCGTTTGTCCCACCTTGGCGCGTGTCCCATGCTTTCAGCAGGAAAAAACACAGACCTCTCAAATCTTTCGCAGTACTTGGCGGCGAACTCGACCTATCAATATCAGGTTCAGGTTGAAAGAAATCATTCAATCACTTTTAATTTAAAAGAACTCATTCATCAGATTCATAAACAAACAAGCAAAAGCGGATTCTTCACACGTAAAACCCTGAATAGCCTGGTTGACAACAGGTCTACGAACTCCTGGATTGAATTTCATGTGAGTTCAAATGACCAAAGGTTTCAATATAGTGATGAATACATCCAGGATGTAAAAAAAGAGTTCATTAGTCGCGCTCTTGCTCAGGTTATGGCCATTCAAACCGGGAATCCCATGGCTCATCTTTCCCTCATCGATGCACGAGGAAAATCGGGTGCCGATGTGATTGGCGAAGAGCTCGGAAAATGCTTTCACCTTTACTGTCAAATTGGAGCGTCAGGTTTTCGCATTCTTTCCAGCATCTTTTCCGGATCCGAGGCGGTTGGCCAGCTTTCTAAACGGTTCCAGGGAAGAGTTACCGAAACAGTCAGAGAAAAAAGAATGGTTACGCAAATCGGGACTGTTACGTTTCTCTAACCTACGTTTTTATAACCTACGTTCAAACAAATAGGTGAAAAAGTGATGCAATTTCTTCTGCTTTTATTATTCTCAACTCTTTCTTATGGCACTTCAGTCGAGGTGGTGGATTACTCATTCACCACCCCAAGTTCTGCTCCCTCTTGTCGTCTCTTACTTCATCGCAAGAAGGAGCGCGAAAAAGTCCTTCGCGAGTTTGGGAATATTGAAGGCGATGCACATCTTTCGAACACTCTTCTTATGAACAAGTATTTTTATGAAATCCACCACTGGGTCGATGAAAGTGTTGAGGTCTATCTTCAGGTGAGATTGAAGCCAGCCCTTTTAGAGCAAATCAAAATCTTAGGGCATGGGAATTTTATTTTCAAAATCCACGGACGAGGTATTACTTGGCACTCGCGCCTCGATCAGCTTCCAAGTGGAATGAGGATTTACTTTCATCCCGATCAAAACTTGGTCGATATTACCTACCCTATCTATTTAAGTGAACTCTGTTTTGGGGAGCCCTCGCCCCCAGAACTAGAGTTAATGCGCGCGCACTGAAGATCCCTCCTGAGAAGTATTTCCCATCAGATCAGAAATCTGCTTTTCGGCTTGAAACCAATATTCCTGCTCTTTTCCCGGCTTAAAGCCATCTTTTTCAGCAATATGGTAAGCGGCGTACTGAATCATTCGCTCCCGATCCTCTTTTGTCATCTCAAGGGCTGCATTGGGAAGTTTCTGGGAGGACGTGGACTTCGAGGGTCTTGATCTTTTAAGAGCTGGAGATTTGGATTTTGCCGCATTTGATTTACTAGACGGGGTATAAAGCGTGCACGAACACAGGAGCTTCTTAAACGTTGGAAGAGCGGCGAAATCAAGCTCTGGCTGACTCATAAGCTATTGAGTCTTCGTAAACAGAAGATCCAAACCATCATAGAAGGCGATTACATTCCACTTGAAATCAATGGGCCGTGCAGAAGACATTTTCTAGGATTCCTCAGACAAAGCGGCCGTGAAGCCATTCTTGTTATCACTCCCCGATTTCTTGCTTCCAAAACATCGTCCGGAAGATCACTGGGAATGGATCCCGATTTCACTGACGCCCAAATCCAAATTCCCGATGAGCTATCCGGTGTGTGGAGAAATATTCTCACCGATAAAGATATGGAATTTGAATCCACCTTATCGATCAAAGATCTGCTGGGCGAGTTCCCAATTGGAGTTTTTGTTTACAACTAGCCATGAGGGCTAAGCCCAAGAAGATGACGATTGCAGGTGGGGCTCTCAGCCATCTGTCTAAAAATTTTTCTCAACTCTTTTCGATTTTTCGGTTCTAAAGGGATAAGCCACGAGCGATTCAATCTCGGATGCTTATACCGTGGCATCTTAGGGGCCTTGCGGTTTAAGTACTTATAGGACTTCAAGTCCTCTTCATATTCGAAATCCCTAAATTTCCAGGACAGATATCTGGAGTAATCTTTAAATGCGTTATCACTCAAATCACGTGCAATCGATTGAGAGATTTTAAAGGAATGAAATCGGCTAAACAGCGACGAGGTTTTATTGATTCGAACCTGGGTTAGGACTCTCTTCTTCGATATGGTTGGCCCCATAATTCCAAGAAAGTGCACTTCTCGCTCAATCCAATCCATTTCATAGGCGTGATCTATTAATTCAATAAAGCGTGCCGCCGTTTGCCCACTTGAAATATAATCGATCGCAAGAATCCTTTTTGCCGAAGATGGGCTTGGAAAGTAGTTTTTAATATGCGTCTCAAGGACCGAATCATACCAGCGAGGTTCGAAACCGCTTTCCCAAAGCCCGCTCAGAGATCTCGCTCTCAGACCCGAAAGCGGAAACTCCTGGACTTTGGCATCTTGTGAACGAACAGCTAATTGCTCCTCCAATGCGATCTGTACGGCAGCTCCACTGCGCCCAATGAAGAGATAATCAAATTTATCTGGAGGAAATTCAGCGAGCACAGATTCGGCCAACTCAAACTGCGGCTCCAGCTGATCTTGCAGTGGAAAAGCGTAAATAGGAGAGCCAAAAAGGGTCACCAGGAAGGCCAAAAGAAGTGCTGAAATCATATTCGACGCCATCTCAGAGCCTTACTAAGCAAGATCATGGCCAGGTTGAAATTATTTTACGAAATTCAAATTGGGCCCTTGGTTTTACATAGAAATAAGAAAAGTTGTTCTATCGACTTATAACTAGCACTTAGATCTTCTATAAGGTAAACAGAGTCTCTTTAGGAGTATGAACTTGTACCGCTTGTGGAAAAACCTCTCAATCTCAAAAAAGCTCTATACGATTCTAGGTTTGGTTGCACTCTCTGTTACTTTAGAGGTCGTGACATTGCGGTATGCTTTCCGCACGTTGTCGGCTATGAGAACCTTTGTGGCGATGGGAGCACACTGGAATGATTCGCAAAAAAACATGGTGATTAATCTCTATGAATTTGCGATGTCTGGCGAAGAAGTACATTATCAAACTTTCCAAGAAAATTTAAAAATTTCTAAAGCCTACAAAAAAGCCCGCCTTGCGATGGAGGCTTGTAAGGATATTGACACGTGCGAGGAGAAGAAACAGGCCATTGAAGGATTTAGAGAAGGCCAAATTCCTCACGACGATATCCCTAATTTTATTCGAACAATGAGGCATTTAAGAGGTTTTCCATATATGGAAAGCTCGGCCAATCTTTACCGCGAGACAGACATGATCATGGATTCTTTTATTTCCATTGGTGAGCGGCTCAAAGAGGAGATGACCGGAGCAAGACGTTCTCAGGTCATCGATGGGATTCTAGTAGATCTAGATAAGGTCAATCATCAGGCCAGCCGTCTTCAAGGAGATCTCTCCGATCGCGTGGCAAGGGGTTCAAGAGTTCTTGAAACAGTACTTATTTCACTGATGGTTTTTTTACTTTTAGTAGTCGGAATATTGGCAGCGGCTATGATCTATGGACTTGTTCGCTATTTCAATTCAACGATCCAGAATGTGAAAGATGTCGCTGAAAAAGTCGGCTCTGGCGATTTCACCCAGCGAAATGAGGTTCGATCCAAAGACAGTCTTGGCAAAATGGCCGAAGAATTAAACTCGATGATTGAACACCTTCAGTCCAGCCTCGGAAAACAGGCGAAGGCGGAAAGTGCCAGCCAAATCAAGAGTCTATTTCTCGCGAATATGAGCCATGAAGTTCGCACTCCACTTGGAGTGATTATAGGACTGGTTGAGATTCTAAAGGATCCGGAACTCAGCGCTGAACAGCGTAGAAAATATCTTACGACTATAGAGCAGACTGGAAAAAACCTTCAGCAGATTATTAATGATATTTTAGACATTTCAAAA
>CAZWVK010000087.1:0-10906 GCA_964636785.1 uncultured Pseudobdellovibrionaceae bacterium
GTTTTGCGGATTTGGCCGGATTCTCTGGAACTTGCTATCACATTCATCCCAATCTCAACCCCGAACATCCTCATCATGGACTGGTAAGACTTCGCGAGGAAAGTGATGGATTTAAATTTTCAGGTTTATTTTCATTCTTTACCAAAGAGAATCCGTACTCTGAATTTAGCGTCACTGACGTTGATGATTACTTTAATAAACGAGAGGCCAAAAGACATCCGGTCTCGGCGGAAGAAACTCACTACACGGTCCGAGTCGGCCATCCGGACTACCCACCCAATCATTATTGGTTAAAAATCACTGAAAATGCCGCCTATTTGATATCAAAATGGCAGTATGAAGATCCGCGCGTAGATGTTAGAATCTTTTGCGAACTGGATATTGTTCACTAGATTCTGAAAGGCATTTGAAAGTTTTTGAATATGCATTCTCATTCACACCACCATAACCATGGCGGCCATCACCATGACCACCACGGACATGACCATGGACACCATCACCTCGGCTCAAGCTGCAAATCGGCTGCACTTAAGAATATTCGATTAGCCTTTTTCTTGAATTTAAGCTTTACGATCATCGAAATTGTCGGTGGGATTTTAACTCAGAGTGTGGCGGTTTTATCCGATGCTGTCCATGACGCTGGGGACACTTTAAGTCTTGGGATTGCGCTCTGTTTAGAGAAAAAATCAGAGATCGGGCCCTCTAAAAGATTTTCCTATGGAATGAAAAGGCTTTCTCTTTTATCCGCTGTGATTTCAGGTGTTGTAATCACTATGGGGTCCGGAATTGTATTATGGGAAGCTATTCCAAGGCTCTGGGATCCGGGTGAGCCAAAAGGACTTGGAATGATGGCTCTGGCTGGTTTTGGTATTGCGGTGAACGGCTTTGCCGCACTCCGCTTGAAACAAGGGCAAACTCAAAATGAGCAAGTTTTAACATGGCACCTGATGGAAGATGCCATGGGATGGGGCGCTGTCCTTTTAGGCGGAGCTTTTGTTTATTTTCTAGAGTGGAACTGGATGGATCCACTTCTTGGTGTTTTGATTTCTGTTTGGATCATTCGCAATGTTTTAAAACAACTCAATCGATCGATCTCGCTCTTCTTACAAGGGACACCGGACCTTAAAAAATTAGAGGAGTTTTCTGCGCGACTTGAAACCTTTCCAGGTGTGGTCAGTTATCATGATCTTCACCTCTGGAGCCTCGATGGTTCCAGCCATGTTCTCTCAATGCATCTTGTGACCACTGAATCCGGAGACAAACTGATTGAACTTAAAAATCAGGTGCGAGATGCCGCGAAGGTGCTTGGATCCCCGCATATCACTTTGGAGATTGAGTCGCCCGATGAAGAGTGTGTTGACAACTGCGACGATCAGAAAGAATCCATTTAATCATGATTCTTTATCGAGCTGTTTTTCCAATTGTCTTTTTGGTTTATTTATTTATTGGCTCTTTGGCCTCTAAAAAGTTTCGCATGGGCATTCGGCTTAGAAAGCAGCGCCTTAAGCCGCAGTTTATTCCAAAGCTTAAGAGTTCATTTTGGATTCACGCGTCCTCTGGCGAGTATGAATACGCCAGACCTTTAATTGCTGAGCTCAAAAAAACTTTTCCAGACACACCGATCGTGGTGAGTTTCTTTTCTCCCACTTACTCTGGAATCATTGATAAGGACCCGTTGGTCGACCACTCTCTTCCTCTTCCCTTTGATCTTCCAGGTCCAGTGATTTCTGTGATCTCGCGCTTGAATCCAAAAGCTTTTTTCATTGCAAGAACCGATCTTTGGCCCGAGCTTTTAACTCAGCTTCGTCGAAAAAATGTCCCTTGCATTTTATTCTCTTATTTTCAAAGCACGAATAAGAACCTTATATCCCAGATTTTTAGAAACTGGACGCTCAGCAAACTTTCCCACATCGATTGTGTCGACCAATCAACCGCCGAACAGTTGAGCAACATAGCCAATGTCACTTCATTTGGTGACACACGATTTGATCGCGTGGCACAGAGAAAGGCGTCTCCAAAAGTCTTTCCGTTTGAAATCTTGCAAAGAAATGTGATCGTTCTCGGCTCCACCTGGAAAGAGGATGAAAATGTGATTCTTCCTGCACTCGATAAAACAAAAGACTTATGGGATTTGGTGATCATCGCGCCTCATGAGCCAAAATCAAAACATCTTCAAAATTTACAAAATCAGCTTAATCAAATGGGTCTAAGCCATGAACTTTTCTCGCAATTGCGAAAATCACCAGAAGCCGAGGTTTTACTCGTGGATCAAACCGGATGGCTTTTTGATCTTTATCGGTTGGCTGGACTTTCCTTTGTGGGCGGCTCCTTTAAGGGATCTGTCCACTCTGTGATGGAGCCACTTTCTCATGGATCAAGGACCTTTCTGGGTCCGTTTTATAAGAACAACTCGGAAGCCGCTGAATTCAATGCGATAGATTTTAAAGGCGCACGAGCAGTCGAGATTCTTTCTGATTCCAAAGGCGTTGAGGAGTTGATTCGCGTTCACTTTTCAATGAGCGAAGGTATTCAGAGCGAGCTTAAACAATTCATTGCCAGTGAGGTCGAGCGCCGCTCTGGCGCCTCAAAGAAACTGATTGAGCATTTGACCTCAGCCAAGCTGATCTAACTTTGCGCCAATCCCTTAGTGAAAGTAAGGGGATTTCTGCTGAGCGCTGATCTTTTCAGGGCAAGTTGGCTTTCTTGTTGGAGCGCGCTCCATTTCGCAATTCACTTCTCCATTGATATCCGATTCGATCATCGAAAACCGATCATTCAGCGGATAGCTGGTGATTTCTTCTGCAGATCCTGGAATCGAATAGAAGCCTGGAAAGCTTGGAACCTGTTGTCGATAAGTCATCGCCAACTGATCCAGAGGCCAGGTTTTAGAAATCTTGGATGGCTGGCCAGAAGCTTGATCCCAAAACTTATAAAGATCCGGCACCTCTTGAGCATTCATCGTATCTAAAAACATTCCATAATCTCTCACTCCACGAATCGCCAAGAGCCATGGATGGTTGTATAGATCCGCCTGATCCAGCATATCCCCTTCCGTAAAGTGCTGAGTGAAGTAGAAGTAATTCTCAGCCACGCGAAGTGGAGATCTTCTTTGCTCCGATGAACAAATCATCAATCCTTTTTGCAAATACGCTCTCATATCATCAGAGAGTTTCAAATTGCGAGGAAGGCTGGCCAAGAACTCACCATTGAACTTAATCACTCGGCACTGATCATACGCTTCAATTGGAACATCAAATTTAGCAATCTGCCCAACCAGATAAGTTCCGGGAGATACACTGGTCCCCTCGGAATTCGTCATCCCAGTCGAGGCGGAACCAGAAGCTCTCACCATCTGAACAAGTGATGAAGCTCCACTTCCAGCCCATGCGCCAAGCGCAGCACCGCCGGCCATTCCAGCTATAGATCCACCCGGACCAAGCACCGCACCGATCACACCACCAGCAATCGTACCAACCGCTTTGATAATATTGCCGGCATCCACACCGACTTGACCATTTAAAGCCGTGCTTCGTGAAAACGAAGTGTTGCTTCCCACGTTGATGTTCATTTGAAGACCACCACGGAAAACATAATCGTATCCGGTCTCATAGACCTTCAACTTATCGTCTACGATAATCGCGTTTCCGTAAGAATCCTGCCAGTCCAAACACTCTTTAAAAAGTTCGCGCGCCGTATGAGTCGGACGGTGATAAGCCAGATTCCCTATGCGCCCAACAGCATTCGATCCAAGATGTTTTTGCACTTGGTTGAGGCGCTTCACACTCAAATCCGAAAGGATTGAACAGCTTAGAATCTTTGCTTGCGGCTGATTCAATCCATCACTCACGATCACAGTCTGATTGGAATTCTTATCTGGATTCAGATTGTTCAATGGCGGAAGAAGATAATCCACCAGATGCTCTTTATTCAATCCTTTGATGGGGCTGTTTTTAAACCACGTATTTGTGTATCCTGATCTCCAATCAAAATCGTAGCCTAATAGATCATTGATTTGTTTACGACTGAACTGAATCGATCGCAAATTTTTACAAGTCGGGTTCTTATCACACTGATCGGGTGGAAGCTCATCCAGGGATTGATCGCTGAGTGACACATAATCCAGTCCAAACGTACGAGCCATATTCGCTTTGGAAGACGCGAGAGGCATGATCTCAAGGTAGCGCTTCTCTGAATCTTTTTGACGCTCAATTAAATCATCCACATGAGTTTCACACAGATGAGTCAATGCTCCATAGTATCGGCTGTAACGATACGCCGTATTCTGCCGAAGATCTTTTAATGGAGCTTCACCCTCTGCTCCTTCATTCTCCCACAGCATGGAGATATCAAGACCAAGCTGATCCAGCTCTTGATCATCTGCGGTGCGCTCAATATAGCGCTTTTGTCCGCCCGCCCCTTTGATCTGATCACACCTTGCTTCATCTAGGTTGTCTGTTGCACGAACAGAGTCGGAATAGGCATTCGATAGAAAAATAACCGGACCAACAAATGTTCGCTTTTCCAACTCCGCACCCGGCTCAATAAAAACGTTCAGATCAATTTCTTCTTTTGTCGGAAACTTCACATCCGTAAAATCGTTGACCTCAAGATTCTCACGAAGAGGTCCGAGAACATCCCATTCAATTTTAAAGCTATTATTAATAAATGGTTGAGTGAGAAGCATCTCACGCAGATTCTTAAGAGCATTTCGAAATCGAGATTGAGCATGATCGCGATCAGCTTCCCAGGCCATAAGATCTTTTTCATAGGCTTCAGGATCCGCCTCAGCCTTGGTCTGCGCGGCTTTTCTGCGCTCCTCGAGATCTTGGCGCCTTCTCGTTAGATCCTCAATTTCTTCTTTCAATAAGCCACTTAAAACACCATGAGCCTGAATCGCTCGCTCATCCACAGCTTCCAGTTGAATTAAGAAATTAGAGCGCACTCTCATCAAACGAAGATCTCTCATCGTCAGCTCAATCGGATGAATCAGCTGTCCATCCACCACACGAACAAGGCTTGTGTCTGTTGTGATGTATTCACGTGGAGTGACTTCACCAAGGCTTTCTAAAATCACAGATGGAACTTCCTGATTTCCAAGAGATGGACTCGGCCTCACATCAGACTTTAGCGTCGCCCCGACAGCACTTCCACCAAGATCAATCGCTCGCTCGGTTGGATCCAGAAAGTCCTTTTGAATAGCAACTTTTAAGAGATAAATTCCATCCCGCAGTGGCTCTGTTTGTTTTCTCGCGTTGACAATCCCGGCGTACCTGAGAACTCGAGGTTTAAGATTGATCAAAACGGTCTTTTTAACCTCAAGCTCCATGTAGGGATCGATATTGTATAAAAAGCGAACTGTATTGTAGGCATACGATGGTAGGAAAAACCTGGATTTAGCTTTTTTCGCTTTCAAAAACTCAGCTGAGAACTCTTCTTTATCGAATCCGAATGTGAACTTATCATCCCAAGGGTTAAGAGCAAATTCTTTGATCTTTGAGAAGCCTTTGGTCTTAAAGTCCGCTCCCCCTTTTTCAGTGCGAATTCGAACCTTATGCCACTTAAATTCTTCCGCACCATAATAGGCATGGTGAATGGTTCCGTTCCAAATCAAACACCCAACTGAATTGGTCACTTTTTTCCGCTCATAAAGTTGAATAGTTTCTTTTGGTTTAACAATTCCATTTTTATCTTTTTCTTCAAATGGGACCAGTTCAGTGACCGGCTCGCCATCCATATCTAAAACGGTGCGACCGTCTTTATCGACCTTTTCCATTCGCTTCAACTTTTCCACTTCAATTTCGTGAGGAATGACATTTCCATTATCATCCAGATATTCAATAATAAATGGAATGTCTGCCATTCGAATTCCAGTGAAACGATCGGTGATACATGTCGACGCTGAGTAAAGAACATTTCTTTGAGTCGCCGTTTCACCAGAAAGAACAGCCATAAACCGAAGCTTCAAAACATCCATGACATAGGGCTCATTGCTGCTTGCGTAGCCCTGCTTAACAAGTTCCTCAAAGTTCGTGGCGCTATTTACGAAGTCTTTGACTTTGTGACATGGCCGATCGGACGAGTTGAAATTGTTTTGTTCTTTGCTCGCACTATTCGCCTCTTCACTCCAATCCGTTGGATGTCCGCAGGTTGGAAGAATTTTTCCAGAAGAATTTCCGGTAAGAGAGTTTAAGTTTCCAAGCTCAAAGAGACCTTCAAAGGGCTCAATGCCAGTGATTCCATCTGGAATCACCTCAAGGGCCAAAGTGACGTTTCCAGTGTGAGCACGCTGAGTCCACTTGGCTCTCAATTGAGTTGTAAGCTCTCCCAAATCGATTCGTGCAACACCACCAATTCCTGAAGAATCGGTGATAATCATTTTACTTGTTTCTTCCACGCCTGTGTCCGTCACCACAAGATAGGCATTGATGCGAAACTTCCCACGACTGATTGATTTGGTAATGATATTCCCATCCGTATCTCGAAGCATCATAATGGGCTTCATCGACATCAGGATGTCCATGGTCACACCGTCCGCTAAAGTCCGTCTACGAATGGACTTTAAAGAGACATCATTCACCCAGAGTCGGGCGGCATCATCCTGAGTCAAAGAGTTTGGACTTGCGCCATTTCTCATCATCTCAATTTTCGCATTTTCTCGCTCTAAATACTCGGATTCGCCAAGACAAGTTGAGCTTCCATCACTCTTAGACGAAGGAACACATCGCCCACCAAGAGCGTCATATGCATTCTCTAGGCTCACTGTTTTATCTTTTGGAATTTCATCTCTTTGTTTAGAGCCGTCATGAACAAATACGAACTGCGGCCCTCGGTCTCGAGCGAGTTCCCCAATAGACCATGGGTTGATTGCACACTGAATGGTTCGTGAACCAGAATAAACGCCAGTTCCTACAATTTCCCGCGAGAAAGGAACCAGATAGGTCTTTGAAGCAAAAACATTGTATGGGAACTCCTCTTTCCAACGAAAACAGCCGGCGGCATCCGTCGCGGAAAGCGCTTCAAATACTGCGCCTCTTTCATCCTGAATCTGAAACTGATGACCTCGGATTTTATCCTGAGTGGCTCGATCCTGCAGACAAGCCTTGACGGTGTACACAGCCGTTCTTGGAACAACCCATCCCGACTGCTGTTCAATCACCCGAAGCTCCACTCTCTCGCTTTGGACATCTGTCACATAAAAGGTTGAACCATGGTTTTCACCTTTATCAGGCTGAGTACACCCGCCCACAACTAAAAGCAGGAGAGTGATCTTAAGAAGTAAATTAAAACTGAAATTCATAACTCTCCAACATCAAGCTTAGGTTGGTCATATTGTCTTGTGATGGGCCATTGTTGATCTCACGAGCATTTACGTATTTTGCGACCAGAAAGAACTTAAACGGATGAAAATCCACTTTTCCTTCTACAAAATGCCCTTCTCGATTGGTGTTTCCAAATCCAGAGGAAGAGTATCTTGCAACCGTCGCATCAGCTTCCGAGAAGAAGGTTCCAGATTCAAGACCAAGAGAAAACTGATCGAATCGCTGATTTCCAAAGAGAGAAAGCAATTGCGAATCGGCTAAGTTCGAGGGCGCTTGATTATTATGAAAACGCTTAAATTTCGCTCCAAAACTTAAGCCCGAATCAAGAATCCATCCACCTTCCACATCCCCAAACCAACCTTCAAATCCATAACGAAGCCGAGCTTCTGGATCGAGTCCATCATTTCCAGGTGTATTTCCAGCCCTGGTTGAATCATAGGCTGTTCGCGCAGGCATTTGGCTCCAAGCGTAGCGTCCAGCCTGGCTTCGCATATAGCGGGATGGGTGATTGTATTCTAAAAACAAGCTTTGCGTTTCAAGTGTCGGAAGCTCTTCGCGATCTTGTCTTTGAGTGTTGAGAGAAGATGATGTTGGAACCACAAGCTGTGCACGCGCTCCACCAGAGAATCCAATATCAGAATGAGTTCTGTATTCAACAAGTCCTCCAGGAAAAGAGCGAAAAGAGGAAACCATTTGCGAGTTGTTCAAATGAAACTGAGAAACGGCTCCTGTTTTTAGCGCCAGATTTTTAGTGGGAGCGAAAGTGAGATAACCATAACTTAAACCGATTCGATCTTCGTAAGTGTCGTCATCAAAACGTCTTTGAACACGCGAAGAGTAGTAAGTGATATATGGGGCGGCTTCCACCTTCAACCAGCTGGTAAAAGGAAGCTCCAATTTGGATTCCACTCCAATCACACTTCCAAAGCCATCATCTTTGCCTTCACCACGAGCAAGAAACCCAGTTTTAAGATTCCAAACTTTTTTGGTGAATTCTGGAGAAACAGATTGAGTTAAGATTTTTGAATCCGCGTGATAATTGATCGTCGCTGGAAAAGAAGTCGAAGATTCCTGGGCATGACTTTGAGATGAGAGCGCAAATAAGCCCATTATCCCCAAAGTCAAAATGAAATGAGCTATCCCCATGAATATACCAACGTCCCTTTCCAACCATTCAAAACCCGTAAGCCCCGTTCAGAGCAACTGGAAATAATTCAATATCCGTTCCAATGTGGAACTTTATAAGGGTGCGGAAATGATTGGCTTTTAGCGATTCTGGAAGGCTTTTCAAGGGCTTAAAGTGCCAATTTTGAGCCTTTGGCAGCGCTTTGAAGCCCCCATCGGGTGTGAAAATTTACGACAAGCCTGTAATCTTTTCTGGTTTTTTGACACTCAAAATCAAGATTTCTTTCCTGTGCAGTGGGATTGACAGAACGTCAATATTTCCAAAAAGTGGTGTATTAACTTTAGTTTAAGGGGAAAAAATGACGGAATTTGCACCCATCCGAAATTGGCCTAAAAAAGTTTCCTACAACAAGGGGGATTACCTTGTTGTCTTTGGTGAGGTCTTCCAAAGGGGCTATGTGAATGGATTGATTGATGAGGCCTTAAAGCATGGAATGAATGTGATCTACTCCACAGTTGGGCGCAGAGATGCCGAAGGACAATTAAGACCTCTTACTCAAGAAGAGATCAAAGAAAAGGAACAATCACCGATCATCAATATTCCACTTGAAGCTGGATTTGATCTTTCACCCTCTTCATCCGGCAAAACTCCAGTCGATCAGCTTCAAGGATTGAAAATGTCTCAATGGCAAGAGGCTGAACTCGATTGGGCGCAAGTTTCAGAGAGTGAAGAAGCAGGAAGAAATTCATTTCGTGATCGAGTCAAAACCTATTTCAATGAACTTGAAAAAATAATTCCGGATGGAGCCAATGTTTTATTTGTGCACACCATGGCCGGCGGCGTTCCTCGTGCAAAGATCATTCTTCCGGTGATGAACCGGGTTTTCAAAGGTCATGGCGAGCGCTTTGCTTCAAGTGAAGAGTTTTGGAAATCCACTTTGGGTCAGTTTTGTGATCGAAGTTTTATGGAGGTCACAGCGCAGACTTTTCATCATCTGATTGATTTATCAAAACCCCTTCGAGAAAAACTGGAAGCCAGTGGCTCGACGGTTTCCTATGTGGCTTTTGGTTATCATGGAAATGAAATTTTGATCAATGGTGAGTACCGTTGGCAATCCTATGCACCCTACTTGCAGGGTTTTGCAAAATTGGAATTGGAGCAAATTGCTCAGCGGGCGTGGGATGATGGCATTTCAGCTTGTGTCTTCAATGCACCTGAAATTCTGACGAACTCAAGTTCTATTTTTCTGGGCGTTGAAGTCGCTCTTTACCCTCTGATTGCCGCCATTCAAAAAGAAGGTGGAGATCATCCCAAAGCTCAAGAGCTGATCAAACACTGCGAGAGTCTAATTGATCCAAAAGTGAAATTTGATGACCTTATGAAAATCACAGATGACTATTTCTCAAGTGATCTGATTCAAAAAGAATGGTCTAAATTTGAAGAATGGCCGCAACACAATGGCCCAGTTCAAATGGAAAAAATGCGAAACACCTCGGATCAGATTCTAAATCTTCACCTGGATCAAAAACATCTCATGACTCAAGAGCTCAGTGAGATTGTTTTCAACTCCTGTGGAAAAATTATGTTAAGGGAAGGTTTTCAGCCCGAAAGAGCTGTATGGTGGATTGGCCATGACGCTTGTGCAAAGGAGTTTCTGAGCTGATTAAAAAGTGCCTGGAGGAGGCAGCGACGGTCCTTGCATCGCTGCGAGCGGAGGCGGCGGCAATTTCTTCGAATCTCCGCTCTCAATAGCTGGGTGAGGAGGCGGAGGAATAATCATTTCTTTGTTTAACGACAATATCTCTGTTTCAGCCTCAAATAAGTGAACTGACGAACTCGCGCATCCCAAACAGATCGAAAAAATGAATAAAGAAAGCATGGCAATTTTAATAGAATTAGATGGTTTCACGATGCACTCCTTTTTCATAATCAGATAGAAGTGCAAGGCTCATTCCTGTTTCATTTTGAGACAAACTGCATAGAAATAAAATTAAACAGCACCTGACGGCGAAATCACCATCACCTGTTGCGATCAACTCATAATCACTGTCGAATCTGTAAGCATAATGATTTTTAAAGTTAAGACTGGGACTGGAACGCCTGGTAAACGATCCAGGCGACGCTTAAAACACTTAAGAAGCCAACAATCAGCGCTTCTCTGAAGGCGCTCCCATGCACTGATAGAGACGGTCTTACGGCCGTCACTAGGAACGGAAGCATAAGCGCCATGGTTGAAAGTGGCGATGCATTTGTAAATAAAGCGCCGGCTGAAAGAAGCAAAAGAGGCAAAGCCACTAAAAATCCTGCTGCGGCCCTATAAGACATCCGCCATTTAAGAACCAATCCCAAAGCCACCAAGATCCCGCACAAGGTCGCTTAGAATACAAAAAACTGACTCTTTATAGCTCTACTTTTAAATAGAAAATAAAGACCAGCTGCTCCCCATGCCACACTGGCTGCA
>CAZWVK010000088.1:0-10838 GCA_964636785.1 uncultured Pseudobdellovibrionaceae bacterium
TTATGACACGAAGAGACTAGATTTTCAAATGGTCCGATTTATCGGGGGAAGGTCATCCGGATTTTTAAATTTTAAGTTTTTTAGAAGCACTGTAAAATCTTTGAAGGAAAGATATTCTCTATCTGGAGTGACAGTAATCTTAGTTCTTATTCTCCTACTCATGGGTATTGGGCCTCGTTTTAGGTATATAAATGCTTTTTGATTAGAGAAATATATTTGCCCATTATCTCTCGAATGGCGAGAAGCAATCTTTAAAGTATGAACAAATCGAATTTAAACTCGACATTGGGCCGTCATAAAAATGCCAGCTTTAGATCAAATGATAGAATGGAGGTTGTTCCATACGAGAATGCCTCAGATCCTTTCTCCTCATCTTCATTTCTGCGCTATCCAATTCAAATCTCATCAAATAGTGGAAGTGAGAGAATAGAGGTCGAAGCAGTACTGGATACGGGCGCCAATGCTTTATTAATCATTCCAGAATCTTACCTCTTAAAGCTCGGAAACCTATTGGAAGGCCAGCCCATTCGAGTCGTTGGGATAGTGCCAGGTGAACCTAAACTCATGAAGACAGTGATCCTTGTGATATACATTGATGGGCGCGGTCTCAAGACCTCCGCACTAGTTTCCCCAAATATTGAAAGGCCGTTATTGGGTGTCCATCTACTAGAGACATTTAATTTAAGTGTAGTTGGAGGAAAACTAACTCTCTCTTTTAAGTCTCAAAATGGGAGATAGAAAGGCAGAACTCGCTAAAACTGTAGGTTTTACGCCCTCTCTTTATGCCGATGCCCAAATTCTTTGCGGAAGGTGCGCTTATATTAAATATATTGGACCTCAATGAAAAGTAGTCCTGGTAGGCCTTAAATTGTGCTCAAAATATTCTATCTCCAAAAGAAACTTCAAAGAAAAAGATTGTAGGTCCCATGCAAGTTATCTCTGGTCACCACTGAGAATTCTGTCTCCATAAAAAATTTATGGAGACAATCAGACCATCTATTCTAGGTCCCACGAAAATTTATCAAGAAAAAGATAAAAGCGATCTCCCGATGATAATCTTTAAAGAAAAGGAGTAAAAATGGAGTTTTCCATCTGGGAAGATGTTCCCAATCAATACCATGAAAAGAAAGACCAAATCCCAAAGGCAGATCGTGAAGCCGCACATCTCATTCTCAAGTGCCTTATCGGCATACTAGGCATGACTAAAAAACAGCTTTTTGATTCCTGTGGCATTAGAAAGCAAAGGGTGTCAAAGGCGCTGAACCAGCTCTACAGACTTCGCATCATCTCTCGACAAGGACAAGGGAAAAAGAATAAGCCATTCATCTATTTTTTCAGATAAGACTATTGCTACCATCCAAACGAAAAACCAATCGATCCATAAAAGCTTGAACTACCTCGAAACTCAGGAGTGTCCTCGTATTTGCGGTAACCCGTTTCAATGTTTAGGCCATATTTCCAATTTGGACTGTAATATAGAAAATCTCGGCCAAGAGCCGCTCCGTATCCATTCTGATAGATCTTCATGGTGTCATTCCTTTGTATACGGCTCTGGCGATACTCCACTAAGGGTTTGACATAAATCGCAGTTGGATCTCGTTTACCGAGCTTTAACGAGATCGGAACCCCAAGGGCGAGGGCAGACGTTGCGCCTTCATGGTTGGATTTCTTAAAGGTTGTGTTTGGCTCAAGATTCAACTCCAGTCCAAACCAATCAGAAAACCGATAATATGCATCGATACGATATCCAGCAGAAGTGAAGCTATATTCCTTAATAGGTGAGGAGGAAGAGGCTATGTTTACTCTAAACAGATAGTTAGGACGATCTTCCTCTATTGAAAATTTTAGCTGCGAACTCTCCAGGTCAGACTCTTTCCTGTTTATTTCGAACTCAATGCGTTCTAAATTCCGTTTAGACGTAAACGCTTCGATATTTGCTTTGTGAACCTCGCTCTCCTTTTGAAGGTGGTAAAGAGATCGTAGCCTTTCCTCCTCTTGTCTCAACTCTCGAAGCTCTTTCTCCTGAAGTCTAATCTGTTTCTCAAGGGCTGCTTTGTTAAGGGCCAGTTCTTTTCGATTATTCGTAATGTGGTACACCACGAGTCTTCGGCAGACGAATAAGCCATCCTGTTTCAAGCATTCAAGCCTTTTTGGCTCAACAATGACTTCATACTTCTTGCAGTCAGCACT
This sequence comes from uncultured Pseudobdellovibrionaceae bacterium, assembly GCA_964636785.1. Taxonomy (GTDB): domain Bacteria; phylum Bdellovibrionota; class Bdellovibrionia; order Bdellovibrionales; family UBA1609; genus UBA6776. The sequence continues at coordinate 2,191 of CAZWVK010000088.1, forward strand.
TAGTTCACAAACTGACATAAACTCTTCCCTTGCTTTATCTAGTGAGAGGGCTCTAGCTACGCCTTCTTCGGAATGCTGAGCAACTCCACAGGAATTGAAGGAATTTCCAGTACGGGTGATTCCGGCCTCGGAGCAGAGCCACTCAGCAGATGCCCAATGGCTCATAACTGTTATGATGAGCAAAAAGCCAGGTTTTAAGATTTTCATTTAACCTTTAGCAACCTGTAGGCTTTTAATGCTTTTTCAAATTCAATTGAGAACTCGACTTCGACTTTATCACCATTCCTTTTGGGCTTAACTTCCGTGTGGTCTATGAGAATCCAAGACCAGGTTTTTAAAAGATAGTGGTTAGCCTTTGATACGGCAAAGCTCGACTGATTAAATTCATTGAGTCGATTTGGGTCTTTGCTAGATCCCTCCAGAAGCACGGAGCTTGTAACTAGATATCGTCCCATCTGTTCTGGCATCCGTGGGTCAGAGTATAGGGCCTCGGTCGCATCCTTTGGATCTCTTTGAATACAGAGGTCATATGAGTAAAGAGCACAAGTATTGACTAACGATTCCAGTTCAAACTTTTCAAATTTCTCAACGACTCTTTTTGTCAGTTCAGAATATTCCTCTTTGCTCAAAACTGGAATATGCGTCCGAAAATACTTAACCATTTCAAGATTTGAAATAATTGGTCCCCAGTTCGGCCCATCCTTATAAACGCCAATTACCGAATGAAGTAGCTCTGCCTTGGTTGTCCACTTTGATTGACCGTTAACCTGGTATGAAGATATTAGTCTGCTCACATAATTTTGATCATTCGAATCACCACTCATTTTGAAACTTCGCCCGCCGCCCATGGAAAACTTAAGATCCGATGGATTTTTTACAGAAGTTGCGACCATTTCAGTCGAATAGGTTTTATATTTACCGTCATTGGTGACGTCAAAACTGGCGGGTTCATTTGTAAGAATGGAGTTCAGCTCATCGTCAAAAATAACCGCATTAGAGAAAGAGATATCCTCCACTTTATCCCAGTTGCTTAATTTACATATTTTTAGATTTCTCGACCAATCAGAAGTCTTCCAGCGGCTTCTCATAATTTCGAGAGAATCTGGATGGCACATTTGATCCGAGTGGTTAATAGTCATTGTTTCATATCTAACATTGCCAGAGGCTCTTCCAAATGCATAAAAATGAGGTAAGGAATAGATCGCTTGAAACCCTCGTGTAATACCCGTGCTAAGCTTGTTTTTTCTAGCCTCTTTGCTGTCGTATAACTTGTTATAGTCTATAATTACGTTATAGCTGGCCCTCTTCATCCATTGGTCTGCCGATGGGAATTCAACCACCTGTCCTTTATTTTCCTCATTTCTATAGACATCAATAGGTGCCGAAATGCAGCCAGTTAGACCCAATAAAAATAAAGTGAACACCGCTATTTTATTCATAAAGCACCTCAAATTCTCTTTGATTTTCTTCCTGCTTTTTCTTTTTCTGTTTGTACTCCTTTATAATTTTCTCCTCTTCGCGTGATTGCGATTCATCTTTATTGGTCGGCTTGGTTGGCGACAAAGTATTCTTATCATCACGGGCCTTCTTCGATTGGCACTGACTTGAAATCTTCTTATGATATTTTGAGTTCTGAGAGTTGAAAGCATTGGCCACGGCCTGAGTTTCTGCATAAATAAGATGTCGCCTTACCATACAGCCATACTTTCCCTGGGAGTCTAATAAGTATTCCCAGGGAGTATATTTTTTCTTATCAGTATGAAGCCATTTAATCTCTTTATTCATGAGCAGGGAGAAGACCTTTTCACAGCCCTTTGGTAAGTATGGCGGTTCTGGCTGAGATCTTATTTTATATATATCGTGGTAAAGATCTTTCTGGGCATCATATTGTAAGACAAAGCAACCCGTCTTGGCGTCGATACCTTTTCCACGAGTGACATCCGCAATACAGAATAGTCTGCTCATCCATGGGGATTCAAATTCTTGAGATTTCGAAAGGTCTTCCACTTCAAGAAAGGCAAGGTAGCATCGCTTATTTTTTGCCATATAGTTTTTGAGCTTTTCGACCTGAGTCTTAACAACTTGTGAGTACCCATCGAACTCATTGGCAGAGACCGTGGAATTAAGAAGAAAAAATAACCCAATAACTATTTTAACAATTCCCATTATTTTACCCTCATTATTTTTACGAGGTACTCCCTCTCTTGATCTGCAAAGAAGACGCTCCCAATTGTTTGGCCCTTATTATTCTCCTTGCTACCAAAAATTAATTCTTCAAAACTGAGTCCTAAGTAATTCGCAAGTTTCCGTACGTGGTGAGAGTTTCTTAAGCTAGGCGTTCTTCGGCCTTTAACCCAATCAAAGAGTAGGCCTTTTGGAACTCCGATTTTTTTCGAAATTTGAGTTAAATTCTCATTCTTCAGATGGCGAGATAAAGTTTCAAAAAATATTGCATTTTTCATATTTTTTCTTTCGGATGACTCTGCCCACTGACTGACTTATATCCGATACTGCCGACAAATATCCTATTTTGACTAATAGCAACCTTTACATCTAAGTTGTCACCACAAAAGGTTTTGAATATTTTTGATTGATTAAGACTTCTTACGATATGTAGGAGGATTACATCTTCGTTCCACTCTTTTCTTGTGGTTAATCTTAAGAAGCATTTCTTCTGACCGTTTAATTGCTTCCTTAGCAATCGGGCGTAATACTGAAGAACGATATCGATATTTTTACTTCTTTTTAAATCAATCATAAGGTCAGCCTCTGGAATATTCAGTCCTACTAGACCTCTGCCAACTAGAATAAGTGCAGTTTTGTCTCCTCGATTGAATTTTTCGATTTCTAGATTATTCGGGTCATTTCGAGATGTCGCTAGGGCCACCGTGAAGCCAATGCTTTCCAAATATCGATTTGCTGAGATTGCCTGAGCGGTGCATTTGCATATTACAACGGGTCTTTCATGGGAGTCGTTATTTATCTTGGCTTTCTTAAAGGCGAGAGCGAGGCAATCCTCTACATTCCTTGGATCTTCGGCTAGAACGAGGTCTATATTCAATTTGGAATATAGACCTCGTTTAATAGCCTCATCCCCAGGAATGTAGGTTATGGCGTATTTTAAGCCTCTTGAAGTGCGGTTATGCCTATTGAAGAAGGAGACACTCCCTGTCGCCAGAATCTTCTTTTTTATTCTGAATCTTTCAATAATTCCTTTGGCTACTGAGTTTGAGGTGTACCACAGATGCGCCTCATCTACGATGACGATCTGAAAGCGAGGACCATCATATTTATTAAATTCTTGTGGTATGGCTATTGTCACCTGCTTTTGCTGGTCTAGCGTCCCAAACTCAAATCCGGTAGAGACAGGCACATTCGATTCGAGCATTTTCAAGAACTGATGTTTTAGACTTTTTTGGGCATGTGTGAGAACCAGAATACGATGTTTTGGATACTTAGTCGTGAGGATATTAAGGGTGTGTATAATGATGGCGCTTTTACCAATCCCAACGGCTCCGGCTAACACAGCGGCTGTAAATCTTGGGTTTTTCAAATCGTCGCAGAGTTTCTGAGCTGCTTTTCTTTGAAACCGCCATTTATTGCTCATTTTTGATCTCGCTTTTTAAAGTTCGTCTTTCTTAAAAAATCCGACACATTATTTAGATCTGAGCGCAATTTTTTCTTTTGAAGTTCGTCTTTCTCTAAGTTTTCTGAACTTGGAACTAATTCTACGTCCTCAATAGATCCTGTGGCGTGGCTATATATGTTTGTAACAGCTATTGAACTATGCCCTAGGTTGTCTCTCACGGTGGCGAGACTGACTTTTCCAGTTTTGAGCAAAAGGGAGCAGTTGGTGTGACGTAAGCTATGGGCGGAAAGGTGTCTTGGAAAACTAAGGAGTAAAAACACATCTTTGACTATTTTTTGAATTCCTCTTACGCCATAGTGCTTGTTATAGCGGCTAGGGAATAGAGGGCTGTTGAGTTCCATGCAAAACCCAAGCTTTTCCTTTACTACCAGCCATTCCTTTAAAATATTGGCAAACTGACGGGTTAAAAGTACGGTACGGGGTTTTCCGCCCTTGCCATTGCGAATATCTATCTTATGCCCGTGGAGATCTCTATTTTTGAGTGCAGCAAATTCAAAGACTCTTGCTCCAGTTCCTAAGAGACTTTGGATAATATAGTACTCTTTAATGGGCTGAATGTTCTTTGATCCACGGCTAATAGCAAGGTCACGTCGATCGACCAGGTGTCGAGTTAGGTCTATAATCTGTTGATCGGTAAGAAACTTTTCAGAAGTAATGGCCCATAGCTTCTTTCTTTTCAAATGACACTCCCTGGGTTCGTTTAAAACTAAACAGAGATAGGGTACAGGTATATTTTCTGCCATGCGTTATACAAAAGCAATACATATATTGCTTTTGTATAACAGCGAGACACGATCTGGTGATAAGATGAATTATGGTCAAAATTTATATACCTCAAAGACACTACGTCTCAAAGAAAGTAACTGATCTCCAGCCAATGGCATGGAGATTGCCTTCAGAGCTTCTAGCGGATGTTAAGCGGGTTTCTATTAAACTCGGATGGAAGCAGTATACAACAGTCATCGCAATTGTTGTGGATCAATTCCTTTATCAAATTCAGGATTTAAAGGAATTGCCCAGTCCTTCTTTTAAATATGCTGGGAAGAATCTAAAGCTTTTGTCGTCTAGGCTTGATCCGTCTTTAATTGCGGCGCTAAATAAATGGGCTGACTCCAGGAGTGTAACTTCTACGGATATCGTACACACAGCTTTAGCTACTTTTGTAAGGCAAAATACGTAGAAGTCTCAAAATCACACGCTAAATAAATTGTATCGCTAAAGTATAACAAGTGCTCTATTATATAGTGAATGGGAAGAATTTGACGTTCAAAAAGCCATTTTAAGAGGTAGGACATGAGCAATAATCTTTTAGATCATCCATTTGCGGAAATTGTGCAGGAAACCCTAGCTAAAGGAAGCTGGAAATTCGAAACTCCAGATTTCCACCAGGAGGCTCAAGGAATAGAATGGCGAATTCAATCCGCCAACGGGATTTCTTACCTAATTGTTCTTTATCAAAAGAATTCCGAGACTTTCTTTATATTAGATGCAGCAATTGCACTTTCGAGACAGGAAAAACGTTTAGAGACACTTTCCTGGCTCTCAGAAACTCAGCTCACCTTTCCTTTTATAAACAGATTAGGAGAAAGGCCGTCTAACCATGGCGGCAGGGAAATCGTAGCTCAATGCTGGTCTGCCACGGACTATTATACTCTTGAGGGCTTCCAGCATCGTCTTTCTACTTTTGAGGAGTTTTGCTGTTGGGTACTTGAAAGGGTTAAAAAAGAATTCAATTTAGAGCCTTTTTTTAAATCCTCTTTGCAGTAGGATGACCTAAACTTTTAACTCGTTTAGAGCAGTCAGAGTTAGGCGATAGGAAATGTCGTGGGGACACCTTATTGCACTTTTGGGCACATGCTCATCGATTTTTTCAATAACATTGGACTCAATCAATTTATTTAATTGGTACCTTGTTATTCTATTTTTCCCATGTGATTTTGGAGTATATGTACCATTTTTAATGAGGCTCTTAATCATCAAGCCGATTCTATTGTCATGCTCAGACCTTCGAATTATTTTGGATATTATAGCTTTGAGCCTTCGCCCACATACGTGACTTTTTGGTAAACGTAGTCCACTATGGACTGTTTGTAGAATTTGTTCTGCAAGGTTTTTCAGTTCGAATAGCTGCTCATCGTAGTTAAGGCCTGGTGAAGTCCTTGGATTATCAAATTGGACTTCGAGTCGTAGCCAATCTCCCTTGAGATACGACTTGAGCTTAATGCCTTTTAACTTTCGCCTAGCGAAACGATTTATATGCCAGAAAAGGGCTCCGTTGCCGTACTCCTCGCTCTTTACAAAGTTTCCGATCTTATAGTTGGCAGCACGATTGATTGCCTCCTGAATTGAGCTACCTGCGTCTTCATATGAGTTCTGATATTCGACATAAAATTCAGCTTTCTTTATTTTAGTTTTTGCCGCCTGAAGAGATGAACCCAGATCTGAGATCTCGCCGCCCAATTGATTCAAGAAATTCGAGAACAGCGCCTCTCTTGCTTGGTCAGATCGATTGATTTGCCACTGAGAGGGCGTAATTTTCTCTAAATCAGCGACCTGACGTAGTTGATTCTTTTCTTCCTGAGTAAGCTGATTGAATAGTATCCCTGAAGAATAGTTCTTTTTGGGTTTCTTATATGGAGTACCCGTTGATGCGCAGAAGATTAGCTTGCCATTTGTGCTTACAGTTTTTTGTGGTCTTATTGTCCCATTGGTAAGCCGTGCTTTGTCTGTATGAAAATATCTGGATATCTCTTCGCTCGGTTTTAAAACTAGCAGATTTCTTTGCGTCGCACTTGTTTCAATGAAGAAGGTATACTCTAAGTGGTCCATGAGTAATGGTGGCATGAGGTTATAACTCGTGTTCTTATTTGCACTATTATTGGTAGAATTCAGTGAGTCCATCTCACTATCATCTGAATATGTATCTTCTACATAAATGTTCTGGTCTTTTAGCATTGCATTCTCCTTTTTGTTTTGAAGATCAGATGCGACCCTCCAATTATAATACCGCAAAATGTTTCCTGAACTGGCGCGCCTCAGAAAATAAAATTTCATTCCTTAAAAAAAGATTGGCCAAAAAAACTAAATATTTTTTGTGGTATTATTAAATATGTGCGGTTTGTGATTTCAACAGGATGAAAACATATACAATTTACATATTTCCATGAAGGGAGATTGTCATGGGAGATCAAGCTGATAATAGTCAGTTGAATCCCTTTGTCTTGAGTGGCGTCAGCCCTCCGGGTAGAGAAGAGGTGTTTGAAAATAGAGGTGGTGAGGTTTGTGGGAGTACCGATCTCATTTGGATGACCACTGAGGAAGCTGCGAAGTACCTGAGAATTTCTTCGAAGTCTCTTCTCAATATGGCTTCCAATGGGAATATTCCATATTACAAGCTTCAGAATCGAAATAGATATCTTAAGAGCGATCTCGACACTGTTCTTCTGTCAAATCGAAGAGGAGGAGCATGTGGGTGTTAAATTTGATGATAAGAATGGTTTTTGGACAGCCCAATTTAGTAAGAGACATCCAATAACTAGAAAACCAGTGACACTTAGAAAGAGATATAAAAGCAAGGCTGAGGCAAATCGCGGCTATTCTCAACTCGTGGTTGCGGTCGAAGACAAGTTAAGAAGCTCAATATCGCCAACATGGGAGCGTTTATATTTAGAGTGGCGGAGCGCTTGTAGGAAAGGTGATATATTTGTTCAGAAGCTGTCGAAAGGTGTTCAGGACGAATATTGTGAAATTGTCGAAAAATATACGCATGATTGGATGACCAAGTATGTGGAGGATATTTCCAAAGCAGATGCTTGGAGCCTTCTAAGTAGGGTTGAGTCTGAAGTCTCTAAGTCACGAGCGAAAAAAGTTCGGACGGCTATTACTGGAATTTTCGAGTGGGGTCTACTGAGCGGAAGACTTCCGAAGGTTTTGTCCATTCCCACTGAGGGATTTAAATGGTCCAAATCAGATGTGGAAAGACTTCCTGAAATATTAACTCGTGATCAGATATGTCAGTTTCTAAAATACGCAAGACGGCTCAATCATCCATGGTACCCCATTTGGGCACTAGCTCTCTATACGGGCATGAGGAGTGGGGAGCTTTATGCTTTATCTTGGGATCATATCGACTTTGAGAACCAATCTATCCATGTTCATAGGAATTGGACCAATAAGACGGGCTATGGCGATACAAAGGCCAGGTATTGGAGAACTGTTCCAATTGATAGTGGAGAAGTCTTGGCTCTCCTTAAGGAGCTTAAGTTAAGAGCTAAAGATCCCTATGTTTTGCCAAAGTTCAAAAGCTGGACGGATGGCAGGCAGGCGGAGATCCTAAGAGAGTTCCTGGCCAACTGTGGCCTTCCTTCGATTCGGTTTCACGCTTTGAGAGCTTGCTTTGCGACTCAACTGTTAAGAGATGGGGTCGCTCCAGCCGTTGTTATGAAGATCGCTGGCTGGAGGGATTTAAAGACGATGCAGAGGTATGTGAGGCTGTCCGGGGTGGAAGTAAAAGGCGCAACTGTTTCCCTAAAGTTTCTGAACGAACAAGAGACAATGGGGCGCATTGTACAGTTGTTCCAGGAGGAATAGTTTGGTAGCGTCGTATTCTGTCGGTAGGTCGATTATAACCTATTGTAATTATTTGATTTGGAGCATTACCTCCACTTATCCAATCCGATTTTCAAAGATACAGCGTAAGTATTTAGAACTAAAAACAAACCTATCAATAGCTGAACAACTTTTTAAACGGTCGAACATCACTTAATATCACACTTTGTCACGCTGCGCGGTACGACTCAGGTACGACTTAGGTACGTTTCAAACATATTTAATTATTCAAATTTTTTCTATATAAACTCAGTTTAAAAAGTAATTTGAACTCAACTTAAAATGTTCTTAGTTTCTGTTGTTTCCTTTGATAGGGAATGGCAACGGGCACCTAGTTATTGGAATAGCTATGCTTTCACCAGCCAACAGTTCTGCTAGTCCTTTACTAGCT
>CAZWVK010000089.1:0-10826 GCA_964636785.1 uncultured Pseudobdellovibrionaceae bacterium
AATAAGAAACTTTCGAAATCTGGAGAAAAGGCACTTGCAACTTACCGCTTTAAGTAAAACCCAATCATCTGCTCTTTTCCGGCACAAAAAAAACCAGCTCATCGAAGAGCTGGTTTTTTAAAAGACTCATAATCAAAAACTTGGATGAAGTCTTATGCGGCTTTTTGAGCAGCTTTCTTACGTCGAGCCATAGATGGATCGATATTATACTGCTTCACTTTGCGATAAAGTGTCGCACGACCGATTCCTAAAGCTTTTGCTGCTTCAGTGAGATTTCCACCGAACTCAGAAATTGCGTTTTCAATCGCAATGCTTTCAAGCTCATTGATTGTTTTAACTTTTCCATCCATATCCGTTTGTACTGGTGTCGGCTGACGGAATTGAAGAACCTTTCCACCTTCTTCAGTCACGGGTTGTGAACCTGCGCTGAGTGCTGGAACGATGCCTTCTGAAACTTGCGAGATCTGCCCATTGTTTAAGTTCTGTGCCCACTCTGTCGTTGAGTACACCTGAACTTTACAGCCCATCCCAATTCCGAAATTTTTAATACGTTCAGCCTGTTCATGATCGTCAGTGACGATAAAAAGAGACGTGTTTGCCATTCATTGACCTCCAAGTTATTCATAATGAGCCAATAACGGCTCACATAAGATCTATCGGCGCTTCATTGTGAGAATATGAGGAAAAAATGACCTAGACCTTCTCAAATTGATATAAGTGCCGGAAATGATTAATGAATTATTTTGAGCCAGTATCGGCCTATAAAGGAGATGTGCACGTGGCGAGCCTTAAAACCATTCGAACCTACGCAGGCCTGATTGAAGCCGAGTCGGCACGCTCTTACCTTGAAGCTCATAATATAGAGGCCACCATGCCTGATCGCCATGCGCTTTATCATCAGCCTCATATCATTGGAATCCTTGGCGGCGTTCGTCTGCAGGTGAAAGAAAATCAATTTGAAGAGGCTGAAAGACTTTTGAGTGAGATTGAAAGGCGGAGTCATTTAACACCCGTTGATTCTCATGATCCGACTCCCCTTCATATTGAGAATCGACAAAAAAGCAGTGTGAAGTGGCTTGCTCGGGTGATTGCGCTTGGAGTGGTGCTTTACTGGATATTTGAATACTGGGGATCCTACGGAGGTTAATATATGAAAGATCCGATTCATCCAGATGTGGTCCTTGATTTTTGGTTCAAAGAGCTTTCGCCTCAGGATTGGTGGATGAAGAATGAAAAGCTCGATAAAGAGATTCGAAAGCGATTCTCCTCCGTTTATGAGCAGGCCTCAAAAGGTGAGCTTTTTCACTGGCGCGCTTCCGCAGAGGGACGTCTTGCCGAAATCATAGCTCTTGATCAATTTCCAAGAAATATGTTTCGCGGCACCAAAAAAGCATTTGAAACCGACAATCTTGCTTTGGTTTTGTCGCAAGAAGCGATTCGCGCTCATGCGGACAAAGAACTTCCCGTCGAGAGACGAAGTTTCTTATATATGCCGTTTATGCATAGTGAATCTAAAATCATTCACGAAGAAGCGTTAAAGATTTTTGATCAACCAGGACTTGAAGAGAATCTTGATTTTGAAATCAGGCACAAAGTGATCATTGATCGCTTTGGCCGGTATCCGCATAGAAATAAAATTTTAGGGCGAGAATCGACGGAAGAAGAAATCGAATTTTTAAAAGGACCTGACTCTTCGTTTTAATTTAAAAATAAAAAACCCACGAAAAATTCCGTGGGTTTTTTAATCTCAAAATTCTTTTTAAAGAACTATCTGCGACCAGATTTGATTTTCATTTGCATCTTAGCGATCAAATGAACGGCCATTTTTTCCTGAACTTTGCACATTTTAAGTTCGTCTTTTCTGTAAGAGCGCTGTGAAGGAGTTAAAGTTCCAGTTTCAAGCTCCATTTCATAATCCAATTTGTTCGAGCGAATACCTTCAAGCTCTTTGGATTGCTGTTTGAAAAGCTTGCTGACACCGCTAAGAGGAGCCACGTCCAACCATTCTTCTTTGTTCTTATACCAAGTCAACATTCGAAGGAATCGAGCTTTGTTCTTTGCCAAAGTGAACTGAGGATACTCCGGCTCACTGAGTTCGAGAATGTTATCAATCTGATCGAGAAGTACTAGATCGTGATCCATCCCTTCGCCGGCAAAAATCGTATTATTATTGTTTTCAGTTTTAGAATTCGTAGTTGTAATCACTTCGACATTGTTGAGCACTCTCGATCCTCCTCGTGCTAATTGGATGAATGGACGGACTTAGGTTCCAACCTTTATATCAAACAATTGAAAATTTCTCAATTGAGTGACTTTGAGAGAACACTTTGTTCGATCGCAAAAGTTTGAACACTCTATGTAACACAGCTAAAGACACATTGCATTAATTAAGAAAAAATGACAGTGCCTTTTGAAATTTATTTTCGCTCAATAGTGATTTTTTTGATCACAACGTCTTCTTTTGGACGATCATTGGCCCCGCGAGAAACTTTTGAGATCGCTTCCACCACATCATAACCTTCTGTCACTTCACCAAAAATTGAATGACGTCCATCAAGCCAAGGAGTCGCCGCCACAGTCACAAAGAACTGGCTGCCATTGGTTCCAGGGCCTGCATTGGCCATCGAAAGAAGACCTGGTTTTGAGTGTTTAAGCTCTGGATGAAATTCGTCTTCAAAAGTGTATCCCGGTCCACCCGTTCCATTTCCAAGAGGATCCCCACCTTGGATCATAAAATCAGGAATTACACGGTGAAAAATCACACCATTATAAAGAGGCTTTTTTACTTTTTGCCCTGTCTTTGGATCGGTCCACTCTTTTGTTCCCTCAGCAAGACCAACAAAGTTTTCAACTGTTTTTGGCGCTTTGTCCGCGAACAATTTAGCCGTGAAATTTCCTTTATTGGTTTCAAATTTAGCAATCACTTCTTTATCTCCTTTTTTATTTTTACCAGCTTCCTTCTTGGTGGATTCTTTTTTGGTCGCTTCTTTTTTCGTCTCACTCTTTTTCTGAGCAAACGCAGAAACAGAAAACGCTCCTATCATTAAAGCCAAAATGGATGAACCGACTATACCGGAAAACGCCGAATTAGATCTCATAAGTTGAACTCCTTTTTGATTAAAAAGCGCCTTCACTTTCCACCGAATAGGAAAAGATTTCAAAGACCTATCTCATCGCCATTAAAAATTTGACTGATCGCGTCGAATAGCGGAAATTGCTGTCTACCGAAAACTCAAATTTTTAGAGAGATCAAGGAGATCACTTTATGATGAAGTCCATGGCTTTAGTTCTACTATCGACCGTTTGTCTTGGTGCCCAAGCCTATCCAATTGGGATCCCAGGAGTTTATGAACCACTTCTTCCCCGCGTCGAAATGGCGGTTACGACCCCACAACTCGATGACCTCATGAGCCCCGATGAAATCGCGGCAGAAATTGGTCTTCCAACTCAAGAAGAAAAATGGATGAACGGCGATTATGACGGTCTTGTATGGAATGTTGCGCGCACAAAGCAAAACTTAAAAAATCGTGACCTTCAAATTCTTGTGACTAAAAGCAATCAACAAATGCAAGTCTTCCAGAACGGTCGCCTCATTTGGACTTTTGATGTGACCACGGCAAGAAACCGCCAGGAAAAAGCTCCGAGCGGAAAAAGATACTTCAGCGCTACACGCCCTGGAACTTTCACAATTGATTGGACGACTCGAATGCACCGATCAAACACCTGGGGTGGAGCGAGAATGCCGTTCTCAATGTTCTTTAATGGTGGGATCGCGATTCACGGAACCACTCCTGATCATTATGAAGAGCTTGGTAAACCGCCAGGAAAGTACTTCATCAATTCACGTGGTAAGAAGCAATTGGCTGGATCTGGTGGTTGCGTTCGCCTTCACCCAGACAACGCTAAAAAGCTTTATGAGTTGGTTGAGCGCCTAGGTAAAAAGAACGTTGCGATCACCATCGTAGAGTAAAACCTGAATTTCAAATTCCTTTAAACGCCCTCTTTATGAGGGCGTTTTTCGTTTTAAAATCAAAGTCCAAAATCCAATCCCAATCAGTAAAATCGAAATCAATGAGGATAAACTCAATCCCAAAATCAATGGACCTCGATCATCATCTCTAAACTGCTCAATGATAAATCTTGAAAATCCATGAAGCATGATCCAAGTGCAAAAGATGCGTCCTGAGTTTTTAAAGGCTTCCAACTTTCCTCTTCGCTTCTCAAGCCAAAGAATAAGTGCAAAGAAAATTATGATCTCAGCCAAAAAAGAATAAGTTTGAGTGGGATGACGTGAAACAAATGGCTCGATTGTGAACATATGAGAAGGAAATTTCACGGCCCATGGAAGATAGCATTCTGTTCCATAACAGCAGCCATTAAAAAAACAGGCGATGCGCCCAAACGCATATCCAAAGGCCATCCACGGAGCGAAAACATCTCCCCATAAAAAGAAATCCTCACCTTGTTTTTTAAGCCAAAACCAGGAGGCCAAAAGAGCAAAGATCACTCCGCCTAAGAAGACAAAGCCCCCTTCCCAAACAGCAAAGAATAAAAATGGATCTTTTTGATAGATTTCAGGTGCTTCAAAAATCGCATGAAAAACTCGTGCTCCTAAAAAGCCAGATAAAAGAATAAGCATATAGAGCTTGGCGCCAAGACCTTCAGAAAGTCCAAATCTCTCAGCCCACTTTGGCAGCACTACAACGCCAAGCGTGCATAAAAGACTGATAATTAAAAAATAAGTAGGGAGGTGAAATGAACCAAATGAAATATAAGGTGCCAACGTGCTTCCTTTCAGGCCTGATTGTGTCGCATCTGAATCAGAATGCACCCCTCTTTGTCAGAAATCTATTATTTGAAGGGCTCTCCCCTGGACAAAGGACCCAAAGAAGCGCTACTTTGCGAAGCCAAGTTCAAAGCTTAAACAATGGGGGGATTTTTGTTTCAGCTTTTACGCATTTCCTTGGTTTTTATTCTTCTTAGTTTTGTTCCACTTACACTTTCTGGCTGCGCTCCCACTGATGAGCATGTGCTTCCTTACCAGGATCGCCTTAGCAAAGGCCTTCCGATTGTTTATAATCGCTACGGAGAGCAACACATTGGCTGCCGAAACAGTTGGAGCGATGTTCGCCTTTCCGAAAAAGAAATCGAAGATTTGTTCTTTTTAGGAAGTCTCGCCACCCCTGGCTTTGGTGATAACAACTGTTTAACTGTTGGAACTGAAATCCAGATTAAAAATACCAACACCGATAAATTCATCGATGCCACAGCCGTTGTTCAAAAAGTTATTATTTGGAATGGCAATGGGCCGGAAGCTAGGCAATACAAAGACCATGTGAAGTGGTCACTGAATAATTTCTCAGGAACTGAGAAGGAAAAGCAAATTATTGAGGACTATGTTGTTGAGCTTTTCAACTCCAGTGTAATGTCGAAGCAAAAAGCCAGTCACACAGGCATAGTTCATATCACTCACATTGATCTTGCAAACCCAGGAAGTGAAGCTCAAAGGTTTGCTCAAAAAGGAAGGCAGAATTTCCAAAGCTCACTGATTGATGAGACCAGGGAAAATGGTGATCACTTATCTTACTGCAACCGCACCTTCACAGATTTTCGCACTTCAAAAGAGACTTGGGAGTTGATTCTTTCCGGCAAGACACAAACGGCCTGGGATGTACAAAGTGGTCTTCTTTGTGTGAAACAGGGTGAAGTGGTCGAAATCAAAAGCTCAAAGCGTCCTGCTTCTGGAAATGAAGCAGATCGCGAAGTTTTTGGAAAAATCAAAATTGGAAAAATGCGCCGAATGGTTCTAGAGCAGTTTAAACCAGAGTTTATTAGAGGCGGAACAATCACACCGGAAGAGGCCGCAGAAGAAATCCATAAACTTTATGAAGACAAGGCCAATGACCCGAGAGTTCGCCTTTTACTTTTTGATTTTGAACTTCTAGAAGGCAGCGCTAGCGAAGGAGTGAACTGATGAAAGCACTTAAGCATTCCTTTTTAATTCTCTTTCTTACGTTTTACTCAGCTTGCACACTGACACCGAAGTCGGTTGAAAAAGCCCAGGTCAAAGAAGATGAAGTTTTTCTTATGACTTATAATGTGGAGAATCTTTTTGATACCAAAGACGATCCGGGCAAAAATGACGAAGAGTATCTGCCGAGGTCCGTTAAAAAATCCCCCTATTATCAAAACCTTTGCTACACCCGCGCCACTCCCCGCTTTCGTGATGAGTGCCTTGGAAAGAACTGGTCGGAAAAGATTTTTAAACGAAAAGTTCAACGTCTTGCGCGTGTCATCTCCTCGGTTAATGACGGACGAGGGCCTGATGTCTTAGTCGTCGAAGAAGTTGAAAATCTAAATGCGCTACAAGCCCTTGCGGATGCCATGCCTCGTTTGAACTTCAAAACTGTTGTTCTTATTGAGGGACCCGATGAGCGTGGGATTGATGTGGGGGTGATTTCAAGACTTCCTAAGAAATCCGCGAAGCTTCATAAGATCGATTTTGAAGAGATCAAGTTCTCACTGGATTCGAAAGAAGCACTTGTGAAGTCTCGAAAAGCCGCATCCGATGAAGCCTCATTCACTCTCTCAAAAGAAGATGTCGAGGATATTGAAGACAATCATCACACTCGCGGAATTCTTGAAGTTGAGCTTGAACTTCCCGATGGAAAATCCCTTTTTGTTTTAGGCGGCCATCTTCCTTCTCAGCGCTCGCCGACGGGCTATCGCCGTGTTGCACTTGAAAAGCTCGCACAGATCAAAAGCTCACTTCCAAAGGATGCTTTTGTGATTGCCGCTGGTGATTTCAATATTTCAGCTTCGGAAGAGGTCAAAGACAGGCTCTATTCGGAGCAAGTCGCAAGGGATTGGGCCATCTCCCACCAGATCGGCTGCAACACCTGCTTAGGAACTTATTATTATCACCGTAAGAGAGAGTGGTCGTTTTTTGACGCCTTCCTCTTTGATAAGTCCATGACGAAGGAGGATTCGAAATGGAAGGTCGATCCCGACTCGATTGCGGTCTACAATGATGATCTCTATCAAATCAATCGCTTCGGCTCGCCAGCTCGCTTTGGAAAAGGAATGAAGGGTGTCGGAGTGTCCGATCATTGGCCGTTGGTTGCGAAAATTAAACGAAATCACAAAGATCAGGAATTGAGCGCCAATCAATCATTGAAAAAGGAAAAGGAATCCAATGAGCAGAATTAAAACTTTACTTTTTCTTTTAGCATTCAGTTTCCCTGTGGCTTCTTTCGCTCAACTCTCTGTGCAAGAGACCTTCAATGCTTCAGGCTATACGTTCAGCATGTTCAATCTTTTATCGACCGAAGTCGATCAAACTGAATTTGCCAATGATGAGAATGGTACGGGACGCCTTTCCACTTACACTTATTTTACCGCAGCCACCAGATTGAACTATGATCTTAAAGGTGGCTTTCGCTTGCCTTTTATCTATAACACGGCTGGAAGAGATCGCTTTAATGATGGTCAGGTTCAGGACTCCGAACTCTTTCTTCAAGATGTGATTGTGTTTTTGAGAGATGATTCCATCGCTCTTCTCCCCTGGGATGTGAGTGTTTTTTGGGAAGGTCGGGTTTACCTTCCAACCGGGAAATTCAGTCAGAAAGCAGGAACCATTGGAGCTTATAGAAACCAGTTTATTTTCAACAAGATTCTCACTCGCCACATCCAGCTCGAGTATGATCAAAAGGTCACTTACAATCACCAATCAAGAACGGCCTATCTCAATCGATTCGAGAATGCTCGCGGCGAGATGGTCGAAGTGGCATCTCTGACAAAGTCTTGGGAGCTTCAACACCGTGTTCAAGCCTGGTATCGATTTGATGCCGATACGGGGATTGGTTTTCAGGTGAGCTTTGAGGATGACTATTACAATTCCTCTCTTGAAAACTCGAGATCCTTGGATCGCAACTCACGCCTCACAAAGCGCGCCAATCACGTTATGAAAATAGGACCCGCGCTTCGATTTGCGCTTTCACCAAAGATCAATTTCATCCTGAACTACGCAGACAGCGTGGTCACAACTGAAAATCAAAGTGAGCTCGGTAAATTCAAGCCTGAAAACACCGAAGTCGCACTTTTGAGTTTTATTCGGTTCTGATCCCTTTTGATTCTTATTGAGAACAGATCTCAAGAACTGGAAAATTCCTGTGTTTTGCGCTATATTCAAAATCCTATGAAATGGATTTTATATTTTATATTTTTAATTCCAAGTTTCGCGCTCGCCGAACTCAAAGAAGCCTATTTTGCAGGGGGCTGCTTTTGGAGTTTGGAAGCTCGATTTGAAGCTGAAAAAGGTGTGAAAGAAGTCGTCTCTGGCTATTCCGGCGGGAAAAAGGAAAACCCCACTTATGACGATGTGAAGTCAAACACGACGGGCCACGTCGAGGCTGTCAAAGTGGTTTATGATCCCAATGCGATATCTTATGAGCGGCTTCTTGAAATCTACTGGAAGCAGATTGATCCAACCGATGAAAAAGGTCAGTTCGTGGATCGAGGTGATTCTTATCGCCCGGTGATTTTTTATTCAAACCCGGCAGAAAAAGAATTGGCCAAAGCCTCTAAGGAGTTTGTGAAAAGCTCTAAGAGATTTAAAAAGCCCATTCAGGTTGGTGTGGAGAGCTTAAAGAATTTTTATCCGGCAGAAAGTTACCACCAAGACTACTATAAGAACAATCCGGAAAGGTATAGTCGCTACCGTGAACATTCCGGACGCGATTCTTTTTTGAATGAAAGTTGGAAAGAGTTTAAATTGGAATGCGGACGAGCTCCGTCCAGTGAAAACCCATCTTCTAAGAAATCAGGGAGTACAAATATGAAAAGTTTTAAAAAACCCGATACAAAAGACTTACAGTCAAAACTTACACCTCTTCAATATGAAGTGACACAGAAAGATGGAACGGAGCCTCCGTTTCAAAATGAGTACAACGACAATAAACGAGACGGAATCTATGTCGATGTAGTCAGTGGCGAGCCGCTTTTTTCATCCAAAGATAAGTTTGATTCTGGAACTGGATGGCCGTCGTTCACCAAGCCCATCGATCAGTCAGCGGTTGTGGAAAAGGAAGACCATTCTTCCATTCGTGGTGTTCGAACCGAAGTTCGCTCGAAAGTTGCAGACTCTCATTTGGGACATGTTTTTCCAGATGGCCCGGGACCGAATGGTCTTCGCTACTGCATGAACTCGGCAAGCCTTCGATTCATTCCTAAAGAGGATATGGAAAAAGAAGGCTATGGCGAGTACTTAAAGCTATTCGATTAATTATTTCCTTGGCGCCTGATTGAGTCTGCTCATTGTGCTTGGAGCATCTTCATTCAGTCCATTTCTTAAGTAATGAAACTCATAGGTTCTTGGGTGCAAGTAAGGAAAAACCTTTGTTCGTGCGAGTTTATCATCCAGAATCTGCTCGATGGAGCGCCCTTGAGATTTAGCTTGCTGGCGCTCTTCGTATGAAATGTAGTGCTTCAAATACCAATCTCTTTTGTTTTGCTTTCGATAGTGGTTTTCAACGTAGTAATCCACGTCCACATAATACTCTCTTCCATTTTCATACACTGTATCAATCTGATCGATGATATGAATCGGCACTTGATAAACAGCCTTCGGATCCGACGGTAGAAGATGACGAAGCTCCATAGGTTCAGAGCGAATGCATCCTTCACTGTTTGCCGTCCGAACGATTTCGAATCGATAAAGTGGGTTGATGCCTGTCCAGTAAGTAGGATCATTGATGTAATCATTCTTTATAACACCGCCCTTATCCAAGGCCGAGGAGTAGCGAATTGGTCCATGCACTCCAACACCTTTTGAACCCGGTGCAGTTTTGAACCAAAATGCTGGAAAGCCATCAAATAAATGGTCACTGATCGCGCCTGTTCGGTATCCATCACTATATTCATAGTGGGCGGATCGGCGCTCATCCAGAAACTGAGTGTAATAAGTTTTAGACGGCGGTGTGGCTTGCGCCATAGGCTTTGTTATCCTCGCACCACCCTTCAAAGTCATCATAGCGTCACGATGCGCAGTGATTGGATAAACAAAGTTTCCTTCTACGCACATTTTTGAAGTGTCAAAGGAGCACACCACTTGTCTTACGTTATGTGGAAAGAGATGGGATAAAAAGTAATAGCCATCTTTAAAGCTCTTTGAGCTATTTTCTGAAATCACTTGGGCTTGATCCTGAAACTCCAGGAATTTATGAATCTGCTTCATATTGATGAAGTGTCCATCCGGCATATTCAGTGGAAATAAAATGGACTCAACGGCCTTTGATCGTCTTTGAAGATAGCTTGGATAATCAGCCACTTCTTCTGGAGTCATTTCAAAGTTCACTCGCATCGTAAATCCTTGCTTTGATAGAATCACGCGGATGCGATTTGGATCTTGAATTCTTGGAGCATACCCAAGGTAAACCCAGTTCACCTTGTCCATGGTTTGTTCTTGAAGAGTATAAACCTTATGAACGAGATTGTTTCTCTCATTTTCCGGCACAAGGTTTTTAGCATCTCTTGGCATCGCAGCTGGAAGGGCGTTTGCCGCTGAGGCTGTGATCAATCCCAAAAACAAGGTCGCACTTAAAGACTTCAATCCCATAGTTGGTGGCCCTTTCAAAAATTAAAACTTACTTCATCCAGTGTGCAAGGTCGGGACCAGATAAAAGGACCAGAGGGGAGTGGCTTAATGTCTAGAAATTCGACAGCGATGACAATCGTGGGCTTTTCAATGGCCGAACTAGACTTGAGCAATTGGGCATACATCCTAATATAAAAGGTGCTTATCCATTTTCCGCCTGGTGTGCTGCACT
>CAZWVK010000090.1:0-10778 GCA_964636785.1 uncultured Pseudobdellovibrionaceae bacterium
AGATGCGCGATCAACGTCTCTCACTTTTTCGCCGCAGTTATTTCAATTCAAATAGTTTTAATATCAGTTACGGAATTACATATTTTGATTTTTCAGCGAAGCTTGGCAGTCGTTATCTCAGCAGTGTGAGTGGTGGACTTGCAAGATCAGTGGATGTTGTTGGAAGTCGAGCTCTTGGGTTCCATCTTGCAACAGGCAATAAATGGTATATTTCTAAAAACTTCACTTTGGGTGTGGATTGGATTTCGTGGTCACAACCTGTTGTTCTTCTCGAGCAAGATTCAGAGTATCTGGATTATGCGAACGATCCTAGTGATCGAGAGAAGGTGCATGACTTTCTCTCGATCATTTCTTATTTTCCGCGCTTTGCTTTTATTAAGATTCAACTTGGATATGCGTTCTAAATAAGCTGGTTTTAAAGTTCCTTTCCGCCGATCATTTTTAAGAACTCAGCATAAGGACCCGGCGGATAAGTCATTGTAATACAATGAATGGAGCCTTGCCCGCGATTGGAAAGGGTTTCAGTGTTGAGGTCCACCACTCGAAGCCCAAGACTTTGATAGATCTCAATGGCTTTCTGGTCTGTGGACTGGTCAAACACTGGTACAAAAACGGTATTTCCAATAGTTAAAGAATTAACATAAGTTTCATAGTGATTTCTTGGGCGAGGAAGCACCATCACTTGAAACCCGCGCTCTTCAAGAAGCGGCACGTATTCCGGCGCATCTGTAAGAACAAGACGATCATTGATGAATTTCACGCTCTCATCCGCATGACCAATACCTTTGATATGTGGGAGTCTCAAAAGTGTTTTGCAGCCGTATTTTTCGGTGAAAATAGAATCCGGAATCTTTTGAGTGGCCGTTTTATTAACGATCAAACAATCACCCAAGTGATTGGCCACAAAATTTCCACCTTCGAAATAGTAATCATGTTTAACAAGGTCACTTTTAAAAAGATCGGCCACCATCTGATCGGCCTCAAAGCGGTGGTAATATCGCGCATCCACCACTCTTAAGTTCTGCGAATCATTTTTTATAGTTGGAACAGGAATGCCGTCCCTTGCCCAAAATCCATTCCCCCCAAGCGGCAGATAAATTATTTTAAGTCGCTCTTCGGGAATCACATCTTTAAAGCGCTCTTTAAGACGCGATTTTTCTGATGGAGAGTCTCGACCAGTGAAAACGACTGCGGTCACTGTCTCTGGGAGGTTTCGAATCACTTCGGTTTTAACGTGGCTGGAGTTAAAGTTAAAATCTGCACTTAAAATAAGGTAGCCGGCCTCATTGTACTCGGCATAGGGAGTGACATCTGGCTCACGAACCATTTGTGGTTGATTGCGGTTTAGAATGGCAGCTCGTTCATTGAGCTGGCTCATCATTTTTTCTTGTTCGGGAGTGGGGCCTTTTGGATATTCGGCCGAAAAAACCTGAAACGAGAAAGTTAAAAATAGACCAGTAAGAGCAGCACCGCTCGATTGAAATGGCATTTTCTTCTCCTTAAGAAAATAAGTTTTTGGAAAATGAATTTCCCTCATCATTCCTTTGATTCCTCATTGAGTAAAGCATAGATCGGGGCTAAAACAAGATTCTGACAGAGTGCTTAAAGGAGTGTATAAGATGTTTCCCAACCGCGTTCTAATGACCAAACCTAATGGGTATAAAGTTGCATACGCAATCAATCCACATATGGTCGACGAAACAGGGGAGCTGAATCGGGTGCACGAACAGAAGGCATTGAGTCAATGGAGCGAATTAAAATCCCTTTTTTCTCGTCTGGGACTAGAAGTGTTCGAAATGGAAGGCCAAAGCTCACTTCCAGATATGGTGTTTTGTGCCAATCAAACTTTTCCGTTTAAGAAGAAAAATGGTGAGACTGCTTTTATATTGAGTGAAATGACCTCTGATTTCAGAAAGCCGGAAGTCGCGCATTATCGAGAATGGGCGGAGTCTTTAGGATTTGAGTGCCTTTCTCTTTCTTCAAATTCTTTTTTTGAAGGGATGGGCGATGCACTTTGGAATTATGAAACGGGCGAAATTTTTGGCGGATATGGCTTTAGAACTTCACTTGAAGTTTATGATGAGATTGAGGCGATCACTGGAGCTCAAGTTCATCGTATTAACCTGATCGACAATCGCTTTTACCACTTGGACACATGTCTTGCGATTTTGAATAAATCAACCGCTTTTGCCGTAAAGGAAGCATTTGGTCCATCGGGTTGGGACATTTTAAATGAAAAATTCAAGAACCTTATTGAGATTCCTCTCAATGAGGCGATTAATCATTTCGCCGGAAATATGACCTGTTTATTTGGTACAGATGTGATACTTCAAAAAGGCACTTCGCAAACATTAAGAGCATTGAATGATCTTGGTGTTAAAGTTCACGAGATCGAAACATCCGAATTTATGAAATCCGGCGGCTCTGTTTTTTGTATGAAACAGCTGTTCTAATTGAACTTGAGTGAGTTCTGAGTGAATTCGTTTTTATCAAGCCCGGTATTGCTTTTCATATCTGATAAAATCAGCTCGGTCCCACGCTTGCTTTCATAGTTCACAACTTTGATTTTTTGAGCTCGCCAAATATCTTTTGAGACCTCTTTGTAGTTTAAAAAGTCTACGGATTTGACTTGTTTTTTTCCTTTGAAATAAATCGTTCTCAATGGAAGGTATTGCTTGGTAGAGATTGCTGTCAAAACCCGAGTGTAGGGACTTGTTCCTTTTTCCGGCGTCACAGAAAGAACAATTTTAGATGAATCTTTGGATTCAATTGAAATATTCGATGCGCGAAGAGCATTGGGATCGAGATCATCAATTGTTAGCTCAGACCCTAGGATCCCTGCGTTTTTATTGCTTCCTACAACGCGACGAACTTTTTTAGTCGACGGAACATAGATCCAGTGCTGCTCATCTTCAGGAGTGACGTGGGCAAGAAACCCTGTGTCTTTGACATCTGCTGGGGAAAGGATGCGAACTTTTGCATAAAATCGATCCTCTCTTAGAGTGCTCAGCTCCATTTCACGTTCTTTCTTCTGACCATTGGGTTCAATAATAACCATTTTGATTTTGGCTTTATCGTCCTTGGTTTCGAGCTTTTTTTGAACTTTCTCAAGGAGAGCTTTGACTTCCGAAGAAACTGCAGCTTCGGCAGTTGGGGCGCTTAGTAAAACCGTAAAGATTAGAGCTAAACTGGCAGCGATTTTAATTTTTGAAGATTTATCCAGAAACTGATCTTCTGAAGCTTCCATTGATGACTCCTCTGAAATCTTGGATGCAAGTACTTTTGGAAAAATATTGATGAGAGCAGGTAAAAAGAAAAGATCACCGATAAAACCAGAGAAGATGGCAAGTAGCATGTAGACTCCGAAAGTTTGATTCACTTGAAAGGTTGAAGACAAGAATATCATAAAGCCGAAAAACATGAGTAGGGTTTCGGAAAGACATGGGTAACCTTCTTGCATAAGGGCCTGACGCAATTGCTGATTCGACGGTGCATGATCACGACATATTCGCTTTAAACGCCCAAGAAGATATACGGTGTTATTAAAAGCTAGACCAAGGGCGATGGAAAATATGAGTGCAATCGTTGGTTTGATTGGTGTTTCGAAATACGCCATCGCACCCAATAGAGCTGCAGGTGGAACTAGATTTGGAATACAGGCCACCAGTGCCCAGCGAAGCGAGCGAAACACAAAAACAAGAAAAATTCCGATGCAAAGAAGAGACTCCACAAAGCCAAAAATCAGAGATCTTGCAACTTCTTCATTGACCGTGTGTGCGCGAACAGACAGACCAGCCTCTGTGATCTTGGCGCTCGAAAACCACTCTTTTGCGAGAGCAACGATCTTTTGACGACTCTGCTTTATGTCGTCACTTGGAGCGTCGTTGAATCGAAGACTGAAGCGAAGGTTCTGACCGTCTTCTGTTATATAGGTTCTTAAAGGGTTTGCTGACGAAAGAGAAAAAAGAAAGAAGGTTTCTGCAAGCTTTTCGGGGCTTCCCAAAACAGAGTCGTTCATCAGGTCGGTATAAGAGAATGCACTGCCAACATGACTGATGTTCTCGATCTCATTTAAGAGATCTTTCACTTTTAAAGCGGACTCTGGGGATTTAAATATTCCTTCTGTCTCACTCTCCAAAATCAAATCGTAACCTAAAACCCCACCAAAGTTCTTATCGATCTTTTCAGTCACAACTCGTGTAGTTTCTTTCTCAGGAAGATCATCAAATAATCTTGCAGAAAATCCTATCTGCGTTCCCAGCACACCCAGAGCAAGAGAAACCATTAAAATGGATACAAAGATATATCGGCTGTGCTTGAGTGGTCTAATGGCCCAAAGGGAAATCGGGTTTTTTGTAGCCAGCCGAGGAGAGGTGAAAGCCATAAAGCCTACAAATAGAATCTGTGCAAGAGCCCATGCTCCCATCACCGAAACCGCAACCACTATGCCATATTCTTTAATAATTGGAACGGGACTTGTAGATAAAGAAAGAAATCCAATAGCCGTCGTCAAACTTCCAAGAAAGTTTGGTAAAGCCAATTCTTTGATAACAGATACCGATAAGCGAAATCTCTCTACGAGACTTGGCTTTTCATCTTTAAGCTTCAACCAATCCAGGCGCTCAGACCATAAATGAAGGCAGTGTACACACAGAGACACAACCGCGATGCTTAGAATAATTGGTAATGTCGTCAACAGGACAGAAAAAGAGATCCCTAAGTAGGAAAGGATTCCAAGTGCAGTCAGATTCGCCATACAAAGACTTGCGAATGCTAAGATCAGAGCAGATCTTCCGCGAATGAGATAAGAAAATGCCAAACAAAAAATAATAAAGCATAAAATCAAATAAATTTTTAACTCATCTAGAAGCATACTCGCAAAGCGTCCTTGAAGGGCCGGCACTCCGCCGATTTCAACCTGAACATCTGGGTGAATCTCTAGAATCCGAGACTGAATCTGAGCGGAAAGAACTTCGAGTTCTTCTGGGCCAAGTTCTTCAGGCTCCGCAATAATAAGTGTGGATTTCAGGTCTTTGGTGATGAGCTGCTTTTGAATCAATGGCTGGTCTGCTATATAGCCGCGCCAGTTTTCAGCGGGCGTATTTTCAAAAATGGAACCAATGGTTAGACTTTCTTCTGACTCAAAGATTCCTTCCACTTCACTCAATGAAATGACGTTTCGAATCCCTTCAAAGTTTCTGATTTCGTCGGTGATATTTTTTAGTGTGTGAATATGAGACGGTTCAATCCAGGTCTCGTTCTTATTAGATGGAAGTTTTAGGACAATGAGATATCCGGAATTCTCTTCAAGGAAAAAAGTTTGACGAATTTTCTCACCTTCAACAAAGAGGGGGTGACCTTCGGGTGTGAACTGTCTAATCGAATAAGAAGTTTTAAGTGAGCTCAGTTGAATTGCGCTAAATGCGGCAAGAATAAGGCAGAAAACCCCCACACTAAGTGTAAGAAGTTTGACAGTTTTTTCGGGGCTTACACTCGGGAATTTGAATAACCCTTCGGCCGTGAAAAAAACTTTACTAAACCTAGACTTCAGTCCGAATGAGTTAATGCTTTCACGGAAAAGGAGTTTCAATTGGCGAGCAGATTTTTTCATGGCTTTATAGTATCGGGAATAACCCCCATCCTCTTGATGACAAATACAGCATTAGCGGAAGGTTTAACGAAAAGATTTGAATCTGCGCTTTTGGTTCCATGGCAGACCGTGACAGATGCCGCAATAGACTCGCTCTCCAGTGAGGATGGTCAAGTTTTGAAGATGAATCTTCCCAGTCAAGCTGTCGTTGTAAATGATATTCCAGTTGAGCTTTCTGGAATTCAAGTTCTTGTGAACGGAAAATTGAACCACACTCCCAATGAAAACTCAGCCAATCCAGATGTTCATTGGGAAGCGAAAGATCTGAATGTTCAAATTCTCGTTGAATCCTTCCAGGTCAGCCAAGTGATTGAGGAGTGGGTGAGTGGTGTGCGTCTTCGCGTTCACCTGGAAGCCAAATGCAGCGAAATATCACTAGAGCAGTCTTCGGCTCACTTGATGGCCTCATTGCTTTGGACCTCCTCTGGAACCTCTCTTGAAGCAAAAGTGAGTCAGATGTCTTTGGATTGGCCAGCTCAATCATGGAAAATTCATCCGATTCATTGCGAGGGACCTCGTGGCTTTGGTGAGCTTGTTCAAAAAGAGTTGAATGATCAGCTTTCGGATTCCAGTCGTTGGACAGATGTGATTAAAGCTGAAATGGAAGCTCATTTGAATGCCTCAATCACTGAAGCTCTAAATCGTCTAAAAAAGCCAACGCCTATTTATTCAGATGAGCAAACTGAACTGCGTCTTGTTTTTTCTGGAGTGGATACCATCACTGAAAAAGGATTGGTTCTTAAAGGTTTTGTTCAGGTGGGAGATGAAGTCATTGGTGACTCCATGATTGTCCCGCTTGATGTTGAAAAAGCCATGCAAGGTGTAACAACTAAAACTCCACTCTTACTCATCCCCGGTTATGAGATGGCTGTTGTGACTCAAAGAGTCGCTAGAAACAGAGAGATCAAATACGATTTGAGATCCATTTCCAGCTTTACAGACCTTCTGAGAGTGAGGTTCTTTCAGTTTTTTATCTGGCCGGATTTAATGAACTATTCGACTCAGTCGAGCTTTCCAGTGATCACCCGAATCGGATCTCAGCCACGAGTTGGTTATGGAAGCCATTACTTAAGACTCAGTGGCGATGCGAACTCTTGGATATACTCTCAGCGCTCAGGTCAATCTTGGCGCTACATTGATGTAAAGACCACGTTTTCTGGAGTTGTTCTCCCACGAATTGAAGATGGAAAACTAAAATTAGAAGTTTCCCAGAAGAAAATTCAATCAGCGGCACAAATGGCTGCGGACTATGTTCGAAGGTTTAACCCGAGCCGTTATCTTCCCATGTCGATTGTGAATTCCTCTTTAGAGAATTCACCCATTTTTAACAAGGCTGAGATTGAAATTCCAAAGATTGAATTGAATAGTGAACAGATTTATTCCGCAAAGAAAATGCATTATTTTTCAAAAGATCTTTATGTGATTGAACTTAAGAAGCACTAAAAGGATTTCTTAAGTCGCAGATAACCAGAGTCATTTCTATCATAGGTTCCGATGGCTGATTCCTCAGGACCTTCAAAAAGAGTGATTTCACCAGATAAACTCCAGGTGTCTTTAAAACTCCAGGTGATTTCATTACGAATCAGTTTGGACCAGGTCGTTGTTTCTTGAAAAAGTGCGAACAGATAGGTCCAGCGCTCACTTGGAGCATATCGAATTCCCGTCATATAAGATTTCTGAAACAAACTGGTTAAGAGCGTAACACCGTTCACATCCGGGCGTTTGGAGTCAATAAACTGACCAAGCAGTGTGACCATTTGATTGCCTAAATAGAATGTTCTCTCCAACCCAATGACACCAAGCTGTGACCATGATGGCAGCCTTTCATCGTCCCCAATGGGCTGAATATGATTGGCCGAGACTCTTAAAATAAAATCACCCAGCGTCCAAACAAATGTTCCAGCGATTGCCCGCTGTCGGTAAATAATCGGAAGGATTTCTATTGGTGATCGCAAGCGAATCACCTGTCTCGGAGATGTTTCAACGACATCTCCTTCGATCAGCGGAGTGATTAATGGTGGATTCGCAAGACCATCTGTCACCGCGACTGCGATTTCAAAATCTGAAAACACATAGCGCAGTCTCAATGCGAGATTGTGATCTAAGGCATGATCCAAAACCTCTTCATCAAGAATTCTATACTCGAGTGGATTATTCAAAAGTAAAACTAAAGACTCGGACTCTGTTGGAAGATAAACACTTCGCGGCCACCATGGACTTTCAGAACCAGGAAGACGATGAGTTTGCTGTCGAAAGATATAAGTAAAATCCAAAAGAAAATCCCCGAATGCATCATCATAGAAAAATCCAAGCCCAGATCGGGCACGTCCGTTGAGTGGATCGACCCAGTTCTTACCATGGAGTAAGTCCATAGGATTAATAAGATCAGTGCCTTCCCAATTGCGAATGGAATAACCAAACTTTAATCGGCGCCCTTTTGCGGTGTGATCAATGCTGAATTCATTCAATTCCAATTGAAAGACATCGGTTGTTGACTGGTTCAGCGGATCGAAACTTCCCCATGTATCGAAATTAAAATTAAAATTTTTCTTCAACTCACGAGTTGAGCGGAGACTTGGTTCGATCGCTAAGGATTGGTAAGTGATTTCCTTTGTATTTGGAGAAAAGATTTGCCCAGCCGAAAATCTCAAATCACCAGAGGACTGAAATTCATACGCTTCCGCAGGATGAATTGAAAATAAAAGTAGAAAAATAAAAATCACACTTAAAGTTTAAAGGATAATCAGCACTTTCTGTCAAAAAATTATCACAAATGACTCACAGGTTTGAGATTTGAAGAATTTAGATCTCCTTTAAATTTAAAGATTAAGGAGGATGTTTATGATTCAAACGAATTTTGAGAGAACCTCTCAACCAAGGACGGATTTCTCTGCAGGTGCGTTGGATCGCATTGCCCATCTTCTTAGAGGTGAGATCTCAGCTGTAGAAGCTTATGAGCATGTGCTAAATCGATTTGCAATGGAGCCTGATATTAAGCGATTGGAGGAAATCAAGACTCATCATGAGAATGCAGTGAAATTTTGGACGAGTCTTATGGCAGAGAGAGGAGTTGAGCCGCATCGGGAGTCGGGTCCGTGGGGACATATCGTTAAGACCTTTGTAGATACAGCTCAATTCTTTGGGGATACCGCATCCTTAAGAGTTCTACTTGCGGGGGAAAGCCACGGCCTTAATGAGTACCAGGAAGTTTTAATGGACTCTTCCATGCCGTCCTTTCTTAAGGATAAAGTTCGCGAGCATTTTATCCCACAACAGGAACAACATATTGCGCTTCTCGAAGCGTGGAAGGGGAATTGATTATGAAAACGATTTATAAATGGATTGCATGTGGATGTTTTTCGTTTGGCATGGCGGCCGTCGCTCAAACCACTTCGGACAGTGGCCTTTTTATTGAGCCAGGTGTCACTTATGAAAGAAGCAGTGGAGATATCAATTGGCCGAGTCCGTTTCAGGATTCCAGCAGCGAGGTTCGCGGGTTCGGGCTTTCTGCGCGTCTTGGCTTTCATCTCAACGAAGCAGTCTTTATTGGCGCGGATGGAAGATACTCAATGCCTGAATTTGAAACTTCGGTGTCTTCAGAAACAGTAGATGCTAAGGCCTATAACTATGGACCTGTGATTGGTGTTCAAATGCCCGATGTGGGTCTTCGAGTTTGGGGTGCCTATGTGGTCGATGGTGAGCTGGATCCAGACGCCTACACTGCGGCTGGAGCCACACTGGATGGCAAGTTCAAAGGGGGAGACGGATTTCGCTTCGGTGCCGGCTTTCGTGTCTTCGCATTCAGTATCAACTTAGAGTATCAGAATCTCAAATATGATAAGGCACAAGTTCAAGACACCAGCTCTTTTGCTCCGGGATCTGTATTCGACAATGTGGAGTTAAAAGACGAAAGCTGGATTTTAGGTGCATCATTTCCGTTTGAGCTTTAAGCAAAGTTAATCAGAAAAACTTGGCTTTGAAAGGTATGGGCTATTTTTGAGCCCATACCTCAATGGCCAAAATGCAGCATCTCCTGAAGAGGAAATTCCAACCCTTGGACCTATCAAGATTCGGTCCTCTTCAATTTCTGCATCCGATCTCATTAAATAAAACGGACTCATTGGACTCAACAGAAAATGATTGTTGAGGCTTTTATCGATTCCTAGTCTTTGACAGAGTTTCCCAGGGCCACTGAGTGCTCGGCGAGTTTTATCTTCTTCGCTAAATCCCTGTGTGGGCTCAAGCGCACGAATCAAAACGGCTTCTCCGTTTCCCGTCACCAGATTCAAGCAAAAATACATTCCATAAATAAAGTAAACATAAGCATTGCCTGGGCGGCCGTACATAGGCTCTGTTCTGGGAGTTCTTCGTCCTTGGAAGGTGTGGCATGCGGGATCCTCAACCCCAAGATAAGCTTCTGTCTCAACGATGCGAGCGATAAGCTTTTTATTTTTACTAACTAGAAACTTGCCAATGAGATCAATGGCGACATCCACAGTGTCTCGCTCAGCCCACTTTTCATTCAGTGGGATGAGCGATCCGATGTCATCGTCCACGTGAAGAGGACCTTTTGATTTGTATCACCGAGCCAAATGCGGCCTGAATATCTCGCGCTGTCATGGTGTCTGATGATCCATTTTGACAGCTCACTTGTAAACCCTGTGACGTGATCAAAGTGACGGACTGGCGATCCCTGGAATGATTTTGAATCTTAATGACAGGAAGAGCTCTTCTTTCAGGGAGTTCACTTCGTGCACGGAGGGCACATGCAGTCATCCCACGTCGGAGCAGCCCGCGAGCACGATCCTCATCCATCAATTGACCATCTACAAGGACTTTGGGACTTCGTGAGCGCACGGCTTCTAAAGCTGTGCGATTGTCTTCAATAAAAAAGGCAATCTCACGTTCCTGAAAATCCAAAATGGATCGGTCAGACCAATGATTTCGACCTGGCGGTGGAGATGGGTGTTTGCCACCACGGCCATCTTGGTAATTAGCTGCTAGATTACAGTCTTCAATAAAGATTTCACTTTGGATTTGAATTTCACTTCCTGAGAATCGATCTCGACTTGAGCATGATGAATGATGTGAAACTCTCATAAACTCATGACAGTAAGTCACGGTCTCA
>CAZWVK010000091.1:0-10718 GCA_964636785.1 uncultured Pseudobdellovibrionaceae bacterium
TAAATATCAAAGCGGCGGTTGTGGAAAAGCTTGGCGCTCCATACAAGCTTGAAGATGTGGTCTTGCGAGATCTTCGTTATGACGAGGTTCTGGTGAAGATGGTTGCAACTGGTATGTGTCATACAGATATGGTTGCGCAAACCGATGAGTCTTATAATATGCCTTACCCCATTGTTCTTGGCCATGAAGGTGCCGGCATTGTTGAGCGAGTTGGTTCAACCGTTCAAAAAGTGAAGCCTGGAGATCACGTTGTTCTGACCTATATGTCCTGTGGCCGATGCGATTCTTGCCTGAAGGGGGCGCCCACTTACTGCGAGAACATGTTCCCGCTAAATTTCGGCGGCGCAAGAGATGATGGATCTGTTTCCACCTATGATGAAAAACGTAAGATTCATGATCATTTCTTTGGGCAGTCATCTTTTGGAACATTTTCGATCGCTAATGAACGAAACGTCGTCAAAGTTCCTAAAGAAGCTCCTCTGGAACTTCTAGGTCCGCTTGGTTGCGGAATTCAGACCGGAGCTGGTGCAGTGATGAATGCGCTCAAAGTTGGCTCTGGACAAAGTTTTGCAGTTTTTGGAGCTGGTGCTGTAGGCCTTAGTGCAGTTATGGCCGCGCGAATTGTGGGTGCCACGACGATCATTGCAGTAGATATCAATGACTCTCGCCTAGAGCTTGCGAAAGAGCTTGGAGCAACCCATGTTGTGAATGGCAAGAACAAAGACGCCGTCAAAGAAGTTCAAACCATCACCGATGGCGGAGCTGATTTTACTCTTGAGGCGACTGGTTTACCTGCACTTTTACGTCAAGCCATCGATGCAACAGGAATTCTTGGCACTTGCGGGATCGTGGGAGCAGCACCTTTAGGTGCAGAAGCTAAGTTCGACATCAATGATGTGATGGTCCCGGGTAAGACCATTCGCGGAATTATTGAGGGAGACAGTGTCCCTGACATTTTCATTCCGGCATTGGTTGAT
Organism: uncultured Pseudobdellovibrionaceae bacterium; assembly: GCA_964636785.1. Taxonomy (GTDB): domain Bacteria; phylum Bdellovibrionota; class Bdellovibrionia; order Bdellovibrionales; family UBA1609; genus UBA6776. The sequence continues at coordinate 978 of CAZWVK010000091.1, forward strand.
CACTATCTTCAGGGGCGGTTTCCATTTGATAAGCTGATTAAGACTTACAAATTCGATGAGATCAATCAAGCCGCCGAAGACAGCAAAAGCGGTGTCACTGTGAAACCGATTATCAAGTTTGATATGTAGAATAAAAACTCAAGGAGCTTAGAGTATGACCGTGATTGAAATGATAAATAGGGACAATGAGGAGCTTTCCAATAGACTTTCAAGACATATAGATCTGGATGATCTCTCAGAAGAACTCGGAGAGTTTCGTTTATGGTGTCTTGATGTCATCTCTTCTGGAGATGCCAAGGAAAAAGTTCTTTACCGTAGAATTGAAGACATCAATAATCTTTCACCTGAAATCAAAAGCTCACTCGACACTGTGAGGGAAAGCTCACAGAATCTGCAAAAAGTTATTGAAGAACTTATGGCTCGAGATCCAAACGACAATGCTTGGTCAACCTGGTTGAGCTCGGCGCAAAACCTGATTCGAGCCAAGTCTCTCGAAGAGGGTCAACTGCTTGAACTGATTCCAGAAGTTTTTAGCGACAAAGATCTTCGGCAGATGACGACAGAGTTTGAACGTGCGCGTGAGTATTCAGAAGAGATCGGTAAGTTTCAGTTTGAGAGCACTCCACTCCGACAAGCACCACGACCGGACGCGCGCACTTAGGCGATTCTATAAGACTTAAATCCGTCGACCGTTCAGCGGGAATTGCTTATCAATCCTCGTCCCACGATCTGACTGGATTTAATCGGTCCCCACTCGCTACTGTCTGAAGACGCGGGCGAGACATAGGAAAAAACCAAAAATTCATCCGGCCCAAGAACAAAACCGCTTTCTTTAAAAACAGAATGGACCGTCTCGTCCTTATACGGTGCTTTCCATTTGCCAACAGCAAAGCGCTGCGGCCGCTTCCCGGTGGAGTCAAAAAGAATCTCTCCCTGAATGCGAAGAGTGAACGCATTCTCCTGAGGAAAAGGCATCACTTCCACCCGATCTCCCGGCACCGCTCGAACAATACGAGGAATGGGATGCTCAACCCCTTCCAGTTGAACCGCAACAATCTCTCCGCGCTTCATCGGATTGCAAGCGTAATAATTTTTTAAGAGATCATACATCCCACCATTGGGAATCAGACCATCCATCTGAATATCGCGAGAGAACTGCTTGATTTCTTCGATGCAGGTGAAGTTGATGTCAGAAACTATCTGTGAAGATGAACTCGTGCTCCTTTGATTTAGAAAAAAATAAATCCCTAAACCAAGGACCAGAAGGGCACTGAAGCTGATAACAATTATCTTTTTCATTCTTCAGAATTTTAATTTCTGTAATTTTGAATTTCTAGTCCAGTTAGTCCTGCCACGAGATGGTGACTTCACCTGAAGATCCATTATTGCCATCTCCATTATTAGAACGACCCGCGCCACCACTTCCACCACCAGATTCACTATGAAAACCACTTAAAATCAAAGACTGATTCAAATAAGAAGATCCACGGCCCCCACTTCCACCTCGCCATGCTTGGTTCGAAGCATAAGCACCGCCACCGCCGGAATAGTATCCACTGCCACCACCGCCGCCACCGCCCATATAATTTGACGAGATGCTGCCGCCAGCACCACCCACAGCACCTGATCCGTTCTGTCCTCCTGGGCTCCCACCAGTTCCGTTCGTAGATACCGTTGCATCTCCTCCATTAGCATTCGTAGTACTAATACCACTATACGTACCACCAGTACCACCACCACCACTAGCCACGGCAATCAAAGTGGAATCTAAGCTCACTTCAGTTCGGCCACCACCGCCGCCACCACCACCAGCACTACCTGCGTTACCTATACCACCAGCACCACCACCATTGATTCCACCTGCACCACTACCGCCAGACATCAAACCGCGACCACCGCCGCCACCAACAATAATATTTAAAACTCTATTTGAATCTCGCTCCAAAACAAATTCCGCAGAACCACCCTCTCCACCAGCCAATGTAGTACCGCCGCTTCTAACACCGCCACTGCCACCGCCGGCTCCCTTCATCGTCACTTTGACTGTTGAGCAGCCCGGATGCATTGAAAACATGTTCAAACTGTAATTACCGGCACTGGAATAAGAAACCGATCCTGGCTCACAGCTATTGATCAAAGGACCCCACGAGATGGTGACTTCACCTGAAGATCCATTATTGCCATCTCCATTATTAGAACGACCCGCGCCACCACTTCCACCACCAGATTCACTATGAAAACCACTTAAAATCAAAGACTGATTCAAATAAGAAGATCCACGGCCCCCACTTCCACCTCGCCATGCTTGGTTCGAAGCATAAGCACCGCCACCGCCGGAATAGTATCCACTGCCACCACCGCCGCCACCGCCCATATAATTTGACGAGATGCTGCCGCCAGCACCACCCACAGCACCTGATCCGTTCTGTCCTCCTGGGCTCCCACCAGTTCCGTTCGTAGATACCGTTGCATCTCCTCCATTAGCATTCGTAGTACTAATACCACTATACGTACCACCAGTACCACCACCACCACTAGCCACGGCAATCAAAGTGGAATCTAAGCTCACTTCAGTTCGGCCACCACCGCCGCCACCACCACCAGCACTACCTGCGTTACCTATACCACCAGCACCACCACCATTGATTCCACCTGCACCACTACCGCCAGACATCAAACCGCGACCACCGCCGCCACCAACAATAATATTTAAAACTCTATTTGAATCTCGCTCCAAAACAAATTCCGCAGAACCACCCTCTCCACCAGCCAATGTAGTACCGCCGCTTCTAACACCGCCACTGCCACCGCCGGCTCCCTTCATCGTCACTTTGATCATGTCGCAACCGGATGGAATTGAGAACATATCCAAAGAATGAGCTCCCGCCGTATTAAAGGTCACTGATCCCGCATCACATCGGTAGGTCGGATCCTCGTTCTGACTTGAAGAAGATGCTGTCACGCAAAACAAATTCGTTCCATCCGACTTCAACACTTGTCCGGATCCACATGTTGGCAAATCTGTTTTGGCAAAAGCTTTTACAGTCGGATCGGATTCTGAGGTGATACCCACATCAGCCAGTGGCTCCCACGCGCTGCCATTCCATTTTAAAACTTCGCCAGCGTTAGGTGCATCCGATGCAACTGCTCGGCCTTGAATTTTTGCGACCGTTGGATTTGGATAAGTGCCGGATAAATCTCCGCCGGCTGTTCCAGTTGGCGCTCTTGAATCTGAAAGTCTTGAATCATTCCCTTGAACGGCCGTGTTGGCTGTTGTTCCGTACACAACATTGATTCCTGATCCAGTGACGGTGATTCCGGTCCCTGCTTTTGCAACCAAGTTGTTCGATGAAACCTCAAGTCCATTTCCAACATTTAATGAAAGCGAAGGTGTTGTTCCGCCAGAAGAAACAATTGGTGCGGTTGCACCCACACTGGTCACAGCGCCTACATCTCCACCACCCAGTGGCTCCCAAGAATCGCCATCATAATAATTAAGCTCATTGTCATCCGTATTATATATTTGAAGACCGGCCGCTGGAGATGCGATCGCATTTCTTTGAGCAGCTGTCATTCGTGGAATTAAAAGACCTTTTGATGTGGATGAAATATCAAGAAGAGCAGATGCTGCAGGGGCCCCGCTTCCAATAATCACACTTCCATCTGAATCAATGGTCATTCGATCCGCACTAGCATCTGCATCCGTGATCGAAAATGATCCAGCTGGCGATCCGCTAGATCCTCTGACTTTTAATTTCCAACTGGCTCCACTATCTGAATTTTGCATTGTGAAGACCGTGGCATTTGCATTTGAACTGACGACATCCAAACTGCTTCCAGGATCCGTTGTCCCGATTCCCACATTCCCACTAGAGCGATAAATATCTCCAGAGTCTTCACTCCAGTGACTTCCTGCACCTGTTGGGATAACAGATGTTGGGATTTTTCCATCTCCATCAAGCTTCAACACTTCATCAGCACCTGTTCCTGCAGCATGGGTTGCAGCTGATCCAAGACCTGAAACTTGAGTGTGAGCGATTGCGATGCTTACACAAGAGAATACATTTGTGATTGCCGTCCACTTCAATGTCTGGCTTTCACTGCACGAAGCTGGAAACTGGGCATTCCCAGCCGAGTTTCTTAAATCCCCAACACCGAAGAATCTCGCTTCAGCATCTCCACTTGCGTTCCCTATCCAAACCTTATTTAAAGCTAAATCTTTTCCCTCTGGATCAAGACTTATTGTGTGTTCACTTGCCGATGTGATTCTTCCTTTCGCATCCACAACGAAGCTTGGAATTTTTGTCGCAGACCCGTAGGTCGCAGCAGTTACACCAGAGTCACTAAGTGAGATCACGGGAGTCGTTGTTCCAGTTGAAACTGAGATTGGTGAAGTACCTGAAACAGATGTCACAGTTCCACCACTGCCTGTAGCTTCGATCTCTATTCCACCTGCTGTATGATTGATTGTAACACCAGATCCAGCTGTAATCGATTTATTCTCTAAAGCAGATCCTGCTGCATTCATCCCTAAAACTTGGTTAGCCAAGCCTTTTTCATTTGGAAAAACCAGATCGTAATTACCAGTTAAATCTCCTGGTTGAGGAGCTAAAAAGCGAATGTAATTAGAATTGCTTGAATCATAAAGACTAATCTGCCTTGTGGATAAAGACCCAGTTGTTGCACTTCCTGAAACAGATAAGTTTCCAGAAGTTGTTATATTTCCAGAAGTGTTAATTGCAGTCGTTCCGCCAATTGTTCCTTTAGTGATTGCACCACCATCTACTCCATTTCCAGCACTTGTTAGCTCTGGAATATCACTTTCACTTAAAGTGTCTCCAGTAATTACACGTCCTTTATCATCTGTTGTAACTTTTGTATAAGTGCCAGAAGTTCCAACATCTGGAAGACCTGTATTTCCAGATACACATAAAAGTGAATCCCCATCTGACACTAAAACCTGACCAGTTGTACATGTTGGAAGGGATTGCTTAGCAAAGTCTTCAACTGTTGGATCTATTTCACTTCCTGATGAAAGAGGAGTGTAAGCTTCCCACCCAGATCCATTCCATCTGACACTTTCTCCACTTCCAATCGATGGAAGAGCTGAGCCGTTTAGATTTCCTGGCTTTTCATACTGAGAAGATGTTCCAGATAAAAGATTTAAAAGCTCTGTGTAAGCATTATTATCAAGAGGAGAAGTGTTGACTAAATTCCCAGACGCATCTTCAAATCTTAAAAGTGAAGATGCAGGAAATCCACCAACAGCATAAGACTCTATCGACATCGGGATAAAGTTAATTGTTTGAACTGGTAAAGCTTCCCAACCTGAAAAAGATCCGTCATTGAAGTAAACGCGAAAGCGTCTGTTGTCCGTTGAGTCTGGCGAATAAGTGCTTCCGACAGCACAGTCGCCTCCAGCAAACGAAAAGTCCTTTCGATTTGATAGAGCTTCAAAAAGTGTCCAAGTGTGATGAGTGTCTTGTCGACTGCCAGTTCCGTCACCCAATGAAACTGCAAACATTCCAGAAGATTGTGAAAGGTCATGGCTTTGTATCTCTTCATAAAGAAGACAGTCCTGGGCTCCGGGAGTTCTAATTTGCATTTTAAATTGCACATGAGACGAGGTCACAGGCATGCTATCTGGTTTTAATAAACGACCATGATAAGTGATACCGGAAGATGCGAAGGCTTCGCACGAAAGAATCATTAAGAATAGGAGTCCTATGAACTTACGTTCCATAAGACTTTATCGACATTCGTTTAGGTTTTCTTTAGGGTCCATTAGCAATGAGACATGAGCCAAAGAAAAATTGTTTCTAGATCAAGGTTGGGGCAGATGAATCATCTCAAAATGAAACAATGAGGATTTTGGCTCACCCTAAAAGCTTTGCTGGACTCAATGCATAACACCTAATATATTAGGTGTTATGTCGTCAGTAAATTCGATAGGTAAAATAATTAAAGAAGCGCGAGTCCGGGCGGGATGGACTCAGCAGAATCTGGCGCAAGAGGCCTGCATCAGTATAGCAACCTTACAAAATATCGAAGCCGACCGAGCCAATCCAGCCTGGGATACACTCAATTCGATTTTTGCCGCTTTAAATTTAGAAGTAAAAATTAATTTTAATAGAAACGAACTTGAGCCATTCATCCCTTTGGGGTTACCACTCCTTTCTCAAACCGCTCGGAACCTAAAACCAATCAGTCATGCGGATTTCGAACGAATTATGAAGAATGGAGTAGATCACTTGAACTCGATCCGTGAAAATTCACGCGAAGAAAAAGCTCTAGCCTCATTTTTATGGGCCATTCAAGATCATTTTCCAAGCCTATGGAAAAAATTAGATCAACGTTATAAGTCATGGCTAAGACCTAAGTCCGATTCTGCCCGAAGCATAAAACTAAGAAGAATCGCCCTTTCACACCTCGGGAAAATTTTATGAAAGTATTAAACGCCGAACTATTAGATCAGTTTTTAAAAAAGGCTATCATTCAACTCAAAGGCGAATGGCTATTGATAGGCGGAACTTTGTTGCCTGCCGTAGGAGTTGATGTGCGCTCAACTGTGGATATTGATTTGATTGGATTAGGTCCGAAAGAATCAGCACAGAATCTCGAATTGATGGAATTGGCAGATTCTCTTGGTCTTTCTGTTGAAGCAATCAATCAGGCTGCCGCTTTTTTCGTAAAAAAGATCGGTTATAAAAAATCCGATCTACTTTTATTAAGATCAGGAAAAGACACAAAAATATATCGGCCGTCATTGGAGTTTTACTGGCGTCTTAAGCTAGAGCGCCAAACAGAAAATGACCTGATCGATTGCATGCACTATCTCAAGTTTTGCAAAGCACAAAAAGACACCATCGATTTCTCTGCTCTTAAAAATCTACTAAGTAAAGAAATCAGCCGAGCTGACACGAAAGATCAGCGCGCTCGATTAAATGAGCTTTTAAAGCAGTTGGCCCTGTAAGATCTCTAAATCAGATGTTTTCAGCCACATCCCATACCACTTGAAGATTCTTTGAATAGAGATAGCACTCCCGCCCCGCAGCTGCAGCTTCACAGGCTTGTTTGGCTTCTTGTTCAAGCTCGGCCAATGACTTTGAAGCCGAAGCTCGTCCAAATGCCATTCCATTGGAAGTCAAGTAGATCACTCCATTTTTGCCGGACTGAATTGTTGTTAAGAAGCTAGAGGACTGAATTGAGGCGCGAGAACTTTCCGAGATAAAAGGAATCTCTGCCACACTAAACTCATCTCCATACTGCGGAAGTGTCCAAGTGAAGCTACTCCCTCCACTAACACTGAGCTTTGATCCTGAAACAAAGGTAAGACACTTGCTTCTCGACTCCGCCTGGCAATGTTCCATCACGATTCGATCCATCTCCGACTGCGATATTGAGCTCGAGCGCATATACATTATTCTTCCGCTCGATGAGACTGCGAAAGCGACGCGACCGGGCTGGTCAAATGCGGAATCATAAATCGTATTGTATCGGAAAAACGGAGCATTGGACTTTGAAATCGCTTGCCCACTGAGAAGAAACTGTCCAGTTTCAATATCAGCATTGGCAAATGCAGCATCATTGAAATCGGAAAAAGGTGAATAGTTATAGAATGTCGACAGAGTCTGTCCACTGATTGCAAAAGCATTGCCATACGCCAGAACTATGCATGGTGATTTGTAACGCAAGTAACAGAGATTCAGAACATGAGCTTTTAATGATTCCTGTTTTTGACTTGCGTTTGAGCCGTTTACGTATGAACCCACTGCCACAGCACCCATCTTGTTTTGAGGAACAGCCATCGCTTTCTCATCCGAACTTTGTTGGTATGCTGCAAGAACATCCGCGAGACTTCCTGAAACTGATCGCAAAGGTCCATCACTAAGCACGGCACCGGCGCTAAAATTATAAATTGAATTTCCAGATGGATTAGGGTCGGATCCTGGCGGCAGTTCAGAGGTGAGCTCTCTCGAACTCACATGGGTCGGTGAAGCCTTTTCTCCGCAGTTATTAAAGAAAGTAAGAAGTAAAACAGCGAAAGAACAAAAGACGAACGACTGGATTTTTAAAAGATTTCTTAATCTCAAGACACACCCCCCTACATTCCATTTTTCATAGACTGCAATCGCCGAGCCTCATTTCGTCATCTGTATGACAATTTCTATGGACCTCAAGGTCGAAGTCTTAGTTTGAAACGTTGAAGTTCTTTTCAGCGATGGAAGATTAGACAGCAAAACGGCTGCAATGGCGAACTGCTATTGTAAACGATATCAATGGCTTTAGAGTTAGTAATATGTCGCTGTTTGACTGCATAAGCTTCGTGTCCATGGCCCTGCAGATGCGCCAGTCGCAAAAGGAGTTGAGCCTGTTCTTCCTTCACAGCCTCCTGAATCCGATCTATAATTGCAACATGCGACATCAGGATAACTCTGACAATACGTCCGACAGGCACTGGCGGACCCGACGCTCGTATAATACATGCCGGAGCCCCCTGTACAAACACTACTGGTGGTAAAAGTCGCATTGCAGGACGTAACCACTGTCGTGTCGTCCCAGTCATGATCACAATCTTCATCAATATTGGGAGTGCTGGACGCACTCCCCGCCTTAGAAACGCATCTTAACCTTTGAGCAAACGTACCCAGCAGCTGTGAATCACTGACTCGAATCACTCGAACTTGTACGCCAGTGGAATTGAAATTATTTGTCCAACCGGTTGTGTTGGGTAGAGAGACTATCTGACCACCAGGAATAGTGTTTGCGTCACAATTCATATTCAATAAATCCGTCCAAACTGAATTGTTTCTATAAAACTGGATTTTGCATCCATTTGCTCCGCCGTTTCCACTGCCTGCATTCCAGGATACCCTAAAGGTGCGTTCGTTGGCTGTGTGAGTAAGCACCAAAGACGAAGGCGGCGATGAGGCATTCGGCGCCATATCATACCAATTCGAACCATCACAAAACTGCATAAGCTGAGACGCATATCTCTGCTTTCCAGCTTCTCCTGCTGTGCAAGCGGCAACGACACTTCCCTTCATTGAATACCAGTTGCTGCCATCACAAAATTGCATTTGTGATGAGCTATACCTCTGCTTTCCCGCCTCAGAGCATGCTCCAATCAGGCTGCCTTTCATTGAAATCCAGTCCGATCCGTTACAAAACTCCATGATGGGGGAATTGAATCTGACTTTCCCAGCCTCACTAACCAAACAAGCGGCACCCCATAATGAGATTGGGGTGATAAATAAAAATAAGAAGGTGATGAATTTCATTATTTTTTATTCTTCATCTCTTTCATTAGAAGATGAAGCATTTCTTTCATCTCCTGATTTTCCTGTTCGAGCTTCTCGATTCGATCTTTGAGCTCGGTTTTTTCACGATTAAGTTCTTGAATGGCCGCAACCATCGGCGAAATCAACGATGTGTATTTCACTGCTAGACTTCCATCAGGATTCTCAACCACAAGCTCAGGAAAAATTTCTCTCATCTCCTGGGCAATAAAACCTTGATCAGCTTTGCCATTATTTTTCCAATCAAAAGTCACCGGATTCAAACGGCAGATATTTTCTAGAGCATTCTCACTTGCTATTTTTCGAACGTTGGTTTTTGCGCGCGCATCGGAAGTAAGAATAAGATCAGTCGCTTTGATCGTTCCGTTAACTTCGAGCTTCTGGCCGGGATCGTCTGTTCCGATTCCTACATTTCCAGCAAAGTAGTTGGTTGAATCCGGTG
>CAZWVK010000092.1:0-1036 GCA_964636785.1 uncultured Pseudobdellovibrionaceae bacterium
GCCAGCTCTGGCTTGCGCAAAGAGTCAGCCGATATTGCCCGCCCGCCCCGCGAAATATTCGTTAGGGAGCGTCTTTCTAAAGTCATTAACTTCTTCTTTTGAGAAAAAGGGCTTTACCTGTTCTATTACCATTCGTTCAGCTTCTGCGCTTAATTTCAAAGGACTCCTTTGTATTGCGACCAATTGAGTTGCTGAAATCACTTCCAGTGGAGAGAGCCCCAATTCATATCCCAAGGCATCTGCTGTAGCAAATGCGACGCAGTAGTTGCCGTCACCTTGGTCCCTCACTCCTGGCATCTCTTGAGAAAGATCAACTTCTTCGCAAAAAGCTTCACTCTGAGATGTGGCATAAGCTGTAGAAATAAAGCATGTTATTACAAAAAATGTCGCACAAAATCTCATTACATCCTCTTTATTTAAGACATCAGTTATTCTGAGTACTTTCTTCTTCAACAATTAGGCCATTTCGACAGAGTTAACTTAATTTGGTGGCAATTCCTTTGACATGATTTTTGCAAATGATTTCTATAAGAATGAAACAATGTCTTGTGAAACCAATGCTTTTGAGTCTATTGTCGCTTTTTGTCTTTCATGTCAAAAATGCAGACGCACGTTCTCTATCTAATGATGACCGCCTTTTCCTCCAAGTGCGTACTTCCCCTTTATTTGTAATTCCAGATAGCTTTGAAGATCAGATACGCAAACTTCTCATCCCCAAAATGCAAAGGTGTCTGGATAGTTCTTTTAAGGCTGCTGTAGATGGTCTCTTTCCCCAAAAGCTTGAACTGTTGAATTTAGAACAACTTTCTCATGCAGAAAACAATGGGATTTCACAAGATCCTGAGAATACACCCCACAAAATAGGTCTCGCTATCAACAATGGCCAACTTGGGCATCAAACCCATACTTTTGAAATTATAGTTTCGGAAAATGTATCTGTAACTCACGTTACAATCTTTTGGAGTAAAGAGTGGCTTGAGTTCCTAGATTCAGAAGATATGAAACGATTAAATGAGCTTATTGCTGAATATGAAAA
>CAZWVK010000092.1:1046-1717 GCA_964636785.1 uncultured Pseudobdellovibrionaceae bacterium
GAAAAAGTTTGGACAAGTTCACCTCAAGACCCAAAACTTAAAGAAATCGAAAAAGAAGGTTTTTTAATTAGCGCAAAGATGCCAGTGCCACAAAAAACCAACAGAATTTATATCAATTCAAATGTTTTTCTTCAGAACATGTCCCATGTCTCAGATGAAAGCTTTTCGACCCCTAATATTTTAGCCCATGAACTCATGCACGCATGGGGAGATTTAAATGATGAATATGAGGCTGCGAAATCCAACAACTTGATGACGGACTTTCAATGTGTGCTTAGAAAAGATCAAGTACAGCATGCTTTGCAATCCAGAGGTGGAAAGCGATGAGGCTGATTGGTATTTGACAGGGGCACGTCTTTCTAAGCTCGCAGATCTTCTAAGTCCTGATCGTCGTCTTTGGCAAAAGTGGGTTCAAGAAGGTCTACCACTTGATCTTGTCGTAGAACAATTACTCTCTCCACAGATAGATTGATCCCATACGACCGACATAGAACGAGATTACTCAAAAATTCAACTTGCTTTAAGAAGATTTGGCGCAATGGCTTTAATATTTTCTATAACCTGCTGTTGAAGAGAGATGTAAAAAACTTGCTGATAGTAGCTGAGATAAACAGGTGTTTTCATTGAACGATAGCCTTTAACCACAGCTAAACCTTTAATCTGTTTTGCCA